>JBDTOZ010000581.1:0-2538 GCA_039932995.1 Acidobacteriota bacterium
GCACGGCTTTCACCACAGAGGCACGGAGACACAGAGACAACCTGATTCCCTCTGTGTCTCTGTGTCTCTGTGGTGACCGGTCCCCTTGGTCATCGCGGCGTGGCGTTGATGACGGTGAGCCGTCCTTCCACCTTGGGCGCGATGGGTTGGGGCTTGGCGGAGAGGACCTCGACGAGGATGTCGCGGATGGGGCGGGCGTAGGAGATCCGGATGCGGTCGCGGGCGACGTTCTTCATGACGTCCTGGGCGCCGTCGCCGCCGGCGGCGATGAAGTCGGGCATGGCCACGGTGTAGAGCTGCTCAGGATCGAGCGGGCTGCCGTCCGTCCGGGTCACGCGAACGATGCGGTTGCGCTCCGCGGGCGGCCTTTCATTGTCCTTGTTGGCGTCCACCGTATAGCGCAGTCCGCTCACCTGCATGATGCCCCGCAGGCCCGTGGAGGTGGCGCGCAGCATCTCCATCACCTCGGCACCGCTGAGGGTCACGATGGCCGGATAGTTGTCGAACGGACTGACGGCGAAGATGTCGGCGTAGGTGAGCTCGCGGGCCGGGAGGTCGGCCCGAATGCCGCCGGAGTTCATCATGCCGAAGTCGCTATGCGCGTACTCGCGCAGCACATCGGCGATCAGATTGCCGATGGCCGTCTCCGAAGAGGAGTTTCGTGAGTAGGCGGCCGCGGTGCGCACGCCCACCATTGCATCCCGCCTGGCGGCCACCTTACGAAGAAAAGGCTCGATGGTGCGGGTGATACGGACGTCGGGAGTGATGGTCTCCCCGTCAAACCGACGCGGCACGAGCTTCGCGCCGGGGGCGGCGTTGCGCGGATCGCACAGCTCCGTTCCTTCGTAGACGAACGTGCAGATCATCGTGTGCTCGCGGATCTCCGTCCGGACCACATGGTTGGCGGCCGGATCCACCCAGAGGTCGATGGTGGAGAACTCGCGGCTGTACGGAGAAGCCTGCACGGCGGGTACGCCGTTGATGATCTGGCGCATCTGCGAATGCGTGTGGCCGGCGAAGAAGGCGTCGATGATTCCGGGCGGGAGGCGCTGCAGGTAATCCATGGCCTCGTGCCCCGGCTCGCAACTGGAGAGATCGTGCGGGTCGTGGATGTCCGCGCAACGACCGCCCATGTGCGCGGCCACGACCACCGCGTCCGCTCCTTCCGCGCGCGCATCCTGCGCGGCGCGGATGGTCGCCTCGACCGGATCGGTGAACTGCAGGCTGACCACGTTGGCGGCCATGGTCACGTTCGGCGTGTCCGGGGTGGAGAGACCGATGATGGCAATCTTCGCCCCGCCGGCGCGGACGATGGTGTAGCGCCGCGCCCAGTTCGGAGTCTTCCCGTTCGACTTCTGGGTCATGTTCGCCGAGAGGAACGGGAACATGGCCAGCGACGCGTTGCGCTTCAGAGCGCCCAGCTCATCTTCGCCGGCCGTCCGGGCGATGGGCGCGGGTCCCGACGGACCGAAATCGAATTCATGGTTTCCGACGGCCGCCGCGGCGTAGCCGATGATGTTGTATCCGCGGATGACCGCCTCGCCCTCGAACATGTTCGACTCGAGCGTCCCCTGCCACATGTCGCCACTGTCGATGACCACCACCCGCCCCGGCTCCTGGGCCCGCAGGGCCTCGACGTAGGTGGCGAAGGCCGGCAGACCTCCCCACAGCACCCCTTCCCCGCCGCCGGCCGGCGTCTCGACATGTCCGGCGAACCAGCCGTGTACGTCCGTCGTGCCGACGACGACCACATGCACCGGAGCTTGCGGAGCGGACGGGACGGAGGGAACGGAAGCGCAGGCCGCGGCCAGCAGGAAGAGAACCAGGGAAAGGGACCGTTTCACGGGGCGCATTATAGGGGCCCGGGTGGTTCGGTTCGCTTCGGTTCGTTTCCTGTTACTGGTTGCTGGTTGCTGGTTGCTGTGTTGCTGGTTGCTGGGTTGCTGGGTTGCTATGTTGCTGGTTGCTGGGTTGCTGGTTGCTGGGTTGCTGGTTGCTGGGTTGCTGGTTGCTGGGTTTGATGTTCACGCCGGGAGGCGTGGCGGAGATTAGCCGGTGGCAAGCGCCGAAGGCGCGCCGCCACCGGATGTGCGCCGATTCACGGTCGACCCCGGCGGGGTCGCGGACGTTCCTGCACCCCTACCGGGGTTGACCTCATTGCTCATTCTTTCCGGGGGCAGCGCGCCAGAGGCGCTCGCCCCCGGCCAATGTCCACCACGCCTCCGGCGTGAACCCCTCACCAACCGGCACTCCACACCAGTCACCAGCAACCAACAACCCGCATCCACACCCAGTCACCAGCAACCAACACAGGCACTCAACACCCAGTCACCAGCGACCACCAACCGGCACTCAACACCCAGTCACCAGCAACCAGCAACCGGCACTCCACACCAGTCACCAGCGACCAACAACCGGCGCTCCACACCAGTCACCAGCGACCAGCAACCGGCACTCAACACCCAGTCACCAGCAACCAGCAACCAGCAACCGCGAAGCGACCCGGCGAACCGGCGTTACACTGCTCCGGCAGCCAGA
>JBDTOZ010000582.1:0-1708 GCA_039932995.1 Acidobacteriota bacterium
AAGACAGGAGTGCAATGGATTACCAAACGCAGGAATGGCTGAACCTGATCTTCCGCTGGACGCATGTCTTCGCCGGCATTCTCTGGGTGGGGGCGACGTATTACTTTACGTGGCTGGACCGGCGGTTCCATACGACGGATCCGGATCAGGTGTGGATGGTGCACAGCGGCGGGTTCTATGTGGTGGGCAAGGAGAAGAAGCCTTCACCGGACCACACGCTGCACTGGTTCCGGTGGGAAGCGGCCATCACCTGGCTGAGCGGATTGATGCTCCTGGGCATCGTCTATTACATGGGCGGGCTGCTGGTGGACGGCGAGCCCGGCAAGCCGGACTTCGCCGTGGCGGCACTGTGGGGCATCGGCTCGATGCTCGTGGGCTGGCTCGTGTATGACCTGCTCTGGCTCTCGCCGCTGGCGAAGGTGGAGCCGGTGGCGATCGTGATCTCGTACGCGCTCATCGTCGGCCTGGCCTGGTGGCTGCCGCACGTGATGAGCAACCGCGCGGCCTTCCTGCACGTCGGTGCGGTGCTGGGCACGCTCATGGCCGCGAACGTCTGGATGCGCATCATCCCCGCGCAGAAGAAGATGGTCGCGGCCGTCCGCGCCGGCGGCGACGCCGACCCGGTCCTGGCCGACCGCGCCAAGTTCCGCTCCAAGCACAACACCTACATGGTCATCCCGGTCGTCCTGATCATGATCAGCAATCATCTCCCCACCACCACCTACGGCCACTCCCAGAACTGGCTCGTGCTGGCCGGGGTCACTCTCGTGGGCTGGGGTGTGGCCCATGTCATCCGCAAACACTGAAAAGAACCTTTCACCACAGAGCCACAGAGGACACGGAGAGCTCTCCGTGATCTCTGTGCCTCTGTGGTGAGGCTTTTGATTTTTGAGCAAACCATGAAAACCACAATGACTCCACACGAGGCCACCGCCATTGCCGCGCCGCTGCAGGCGGCATTGATCCCGTTCATGCGCCGCTTTCCGGGGGATCCGCCGGACCGGCAGCCGTTGCACACCGTGTATGGCGGGGCGCATCTGTTCAAGAGCGACACGGTGCGCAAGCTGGGGGAGAAGGGGCGGCAGGTGCTGGACGAGCACGGGGTCGATCCGTTCACGTTCGCGCGTGCGGTGGGGCTGCCGGAGATCCACGCCGAGACCATCTGGCGGCGCGTGATCGAGAAGCTGGGACGCGAGCCGGTGGAGGACTTCCGCATCGACTTCGAGGATGGCTACGGCAACCGTCCCGATGAGGAGGAGGACCGTCACGCGGAGATCGTGGCCGGCGAGCTGCTCAAAGGGATGCGCGAGGGGACGCTGCCACCGTTCATCGGCATCCGCATCAAGCCGTTCACGCAGGAGCTGACGCAGCGCTCCATCCGCACGCTGGACATCGTGTTGACCGCGCTGGCCGGCACGATGCCGGAGAACTTCGTGGTCACGCTGCCGAAGATCCAGCTCCCCGAGCAGGTCAAGCTGCTCTGCGACGTCTTCGACGAGCTCGAGCCGCGGCTGGGCTTGCGCAAGGACTCGCTCCGTCTGGAGTTCATGATCGAGACCACGCAGTCGATCCTCAGTGAGCGCGGAGAGTCGAACCTGCCACGCTTCCTCGATGCCGCGCGCGGCCGGGCCGTGGCCGCGCACTTTGGCACCTACGACTACACCGCGAGCTGCAACATCACCGCGGCCGAGCAGCGCATGGACCACCC
>JBDTOZ010000583.1:0-6551 GCA_039932995.1 Acidobacteriota bacterium
CTCGGCCTGATGCTTCGCGGAGCCGAGGTCCTGCAGGGCCATCGGATCGATGCCGCTGAGCTGTGCGTCGATCAACACCGGCTGATAGAGAAAGTCGAAGACCGCCCGCGCATTGTCGGACTCGGTGTAGTAGCAGATGCCGTCTTCGAACCAGGGAACATTCGGATCGTCTCCCAGCAGGCCCACCGTGGCCAGGACGTTTCCGAGCTCGCTGACCGAGGCCACTTTCATCACGCGGTAGAGCGCGTCGGCGTTGGCGACGCTGAAGAAGCCGTTCTCCCCGCTGCGAATGGCCCAGGCCGGGTGCAGTTCTTCCCCACGCTTGAAGTGCAGCTCCCTGTTCCGGGCTCCCTCCAGACGCAACGTGGCCGGCTTGAACATCTGGATGAACTGCTTCCGTTCGCGCGAGCCGCGATAGAGCTCGTGAGGCGCGTCGCGCAGTGCTTTGACGATGCCGCCGTGAAGGGGGATGCGCTCGCGCGTGCGGACTTCGTCGATGCCGATGGCCGCGGCCGTGACCAGCATGTAGATGCCGCGTTGCGCATATTCGTGCATCAGATGCTCGGCTTCGATGTGCTTCTGGCGCAGCACTTCGTCCTTGGCGGCGTGCGCGAATCCGAGGCGGGGCGTGGTGGTGCCGTCGGGCGTCTCGTCGTACATGCCGCCCACTCCGGTGGTGTGCGCGACGAGCACGCGCGCCCCCCAGATTTCGCTCACGGCGGAGAGATCGTCGGCGAAGGTCTGCTCGAATTCTTTCTTCATCCGCGTGGTGAACTCGGCGTCCAGTCCGAGCGCGGCGCCCACGATGGCCAGACCGCCGGTCTGGTAGGTGAGGATGGTCGGCAGGGGAAAACCGAGGAGGACGGAACGGAACGGCTTGGCGCCGTAGTCGCGCAAACGGACCCTGCGGTCTTCGAGAAACGAGGTGATGGGCCGGACGCTCCGGACGTAGTGGAGCAGACTCTCTTCGTCACGTCCGACGCCCGCCACGCGAAGAAATTCGTCCACCGCGGCCTCGCGGTGGTGGACGTCGGCGTCGTTGACGATCTCCAGCCCGGGAATTGGCCTCAACTCGAACTTCGACACCGCCACGTACACACCGCCCGGCGTGAGGAAACCGTGCTCGAAGTGTCGCGGCGAGACCTGGGCTCCCCAGCGCGTACGTGCGATGCGCTTGAGCCGGGACTCGAAGGAGCGCACCTCGTCGTCGCTGCGGCCGGTGACGATGAGTACCGGCACGTCGTCGAGCGAGGCCGGCGGCTGCACGGTCATCATCTCCTCGAGCATGGCCACCATCTGCAACGCCGAGGAGCCGCCCACGGCTCCCGTCCCGCCGATGAAGACGTGCACGTCCCGGTAATGCCGTCCCGACCGAGCGGCTTCGACGAGCCTGGGCCCGAAACGACTTTTCTTGAATCGCATCGGGAGGAGGATATCAGGGGCGGTTGGCGGTTGGCGGTTGGCGGGTTGGCGGTTGGCGGTTGGCGGGTTGGCGGTTGGCGGTTGGCGCAACAATGCCGCCGTTACGTGTGCGGAAGCGGCGCTGACGCGCCCTCGGACGCGGGAACTGCGCCGGGCAGAATGCCCGCGCCCCATGGCCATCGCGCCAAGGCACTCCGGTAAGGGGCCGCGGGCATGCTGCCCGCGGTGGACTCCGATTCTGTGGAGCGGTGGACTTGAGTCCACCGGGCGCTCGCGAGGAGTGATCGCTCGGTAGTGGCACTACCTTGACCGCGAAACCCCCAGGAGAATACCCTCCCTCCACTGTGAGCGGCCAAGACCTCGGAGAGAGTACCCAGACGTCGCGGATGCGCCTGCTCAACGCCGGCAAAATGCTGTTTGCGAAGAGTGGGTACGAGCAGACGTCGACCGCGGCCATCGCGCGGGAGGCCGGGAGCTCCGAATCGCAACTGATCCGCTATTTCGGCGGCAAGGCGGGGTTGCTCGAGGCCATCTTCAACGAGTCGTGGATGGCCCTGCACCCACTCATGGCCCAGCGCGTGGAGTCGTCCGCACATGGTCGTGAAGCGATCCTGGGGCTGCTGGTGCTGATGATGCAGGCCTTCAGCCGCGATCATGACATCGCCTTCCTCTTTCTTTTCGAAGGGCGCCGGATCCGTGGACACGTGGCCGAGGTGCTCCTCTCGAAGGGATTCGGCGAATTCCTGCGCGTGCTCGACGATCAGATCAAGCGCGGCCAGGCTGACGGCTCGTTCCGCTCCGACATCCATCCATCCGTGCTCAGCTCGGCCATGCTCGGTGCCGCCGAGGGCATGGTGCGCGATCGGATCCTGAGCGAGCGCAACCGGCTCGAACATCCGTTCAACGACGACGACCTGTT
This sequence comes from Acidobacteriota bacterium, assembly GCA_039932995.1. GTDB lineage: Bacteria > Acidobacteriota > Thermoanaerobaculia > Gp7-AA8 > Gp7-AA8 > QHVT01. The sequence continues at coordinate 2,342 of JBDTOZ010000583.1, forward strand.
CCGCACGTTCAGTGCGCTCGTCGACGCACTGGCACCCTCAGCAGCGCGCAGTTAGCGCTTTCAGCGCTCCAGGGAGTGCGCCACGGCGCTCACGTCGCTCGGTTGGATGCCCCAGATGTCTCGGGCGTACTCCTGGATCGTGCGGTCGGATGAGAACTTGCCCATGCGCGCGATGTTCAGCAGGGACATGCGGTTCCACGCCCTCCGGTCGCGATAGAGGTGATCCACCTCGGACTGACGCAGCACGTATTCGGGGAGGTCCGCCAGGTGCACATACTCGTCGCGCGTCGACAGCAACTGGGCCACGATGGGCCGGAAGATGTCTTTGTCGCCTCGGGAGAAGTGGCCGGCGGCGATGGTATCGACGACGCGATTCATCCACTTGTGCTCGTGCAGGTAGCGATTCGGATCGTAGCCGCGCGCGAGCAGGTCCACCACTTCATGGGCCTTCAGTCCGAAGATGAAGATGTTCTCCGGGCGCACTTCTTCGCGGATCTCGATGGTCGCGCCGTCGAGCGTGCCGATGGTCAGCGCGCCGTTCAGAGCGAGCTTCATGTTGCCCGTGCCTGACGCTTCTTTTCCGGCCGTGGAGATCTGCTCGGACAGTTCCGCCGCGGGGATGATGGCCTCGGCCAACGACACGCGGTAGTCCGGCAGGTAGACCACGCGCAGGTGCTCGCGCGTCAGCGGATCGGCGTTCACCACCTCGGCGATCGAGTGAATCAGCTTGATGATCAGCTTGGCCATCCAGTAGCCGGGGGCGGCCTTGCCCGCGAACACGAACGTCCGCGGCTGCTCCGGGATCAGGCCGTCCTCGACGATGGCCCAGTACCGATGCACGATGTGCAACGCGTTCAGGAGCTGCCGCTTGTACTCGTGGATGCGCTTGACTTGCACCCCGAACATCGAAGAGCTGTCGATGGTGACACCGGTCAGTTCCTTGGTCAGGCGGACCAGCGCCGATTTGTTGCGGCGCTTCACGCCGTCGAGCTTGTCCAGAAAGGTCGTGTCGCCCGCGAACGGCTCCAGGTCGCGCAGCCTTTCGAGGTCGCGGATCCAGGCATCTCCGATGGCGTTCGTGATCAACGCCGCCAGTGGACGATTGGCGTGGAGCAACCACCGCCGGGGCGTCACGCCGTTCGTCTTGTTGTTGAAACGCTCCGGATGGAGACGGTGGAAATCCGGCGCCAGCGTCGTGGTCACGAGCTTCGAGTGGAGCTCGGCCACACCGTTCACGGAATGGCTGCCGGCCATGGCCAGATTGGCCATGCGCACCTGACCGTCGGCGATGATGGAGATGTTGTGTTGCATGAGGATCTCGCCGGGGAAACGGCGCTCGGCTTCGGCCAGGAGCCTGCGGTTGATTTCCTGGATGATCTGCAGGTGTCGCGGCAACACCCGTCCCATCAGCTCGAACGACCAGCGTTCCAGCGCTTCCGGGAGCAGCGTATGGTTCGTGTAGCCGCACGTGGCCACGACCAGCGACCATGCTTCTTCCCACGGCAGGCGGTCCTCGTCGACGAAGATGCGCATCAGCTCCGCGACGGTGAGCGCCGGATGCGTGTCGTTCATCTGGATGGCCACGCGGTTCGGGAAATCCGCGTACGACTCGTGCGTGCGCCGGTAACGCTTGAGGATGTCGCGCACCGAACAGGCCACCAGGAAATACTCCTGCAACAGGCGCAGCTCTTTCCCGGCCGCCACCGTGTCGGAGGGATAGAGCACTTTCGAGATCGACTCGCCGGTGATCTTCTCGTGGACGGCGCGAATGTAATCGCCGCTGTTGAAGATGCCGATGTCGAATTCGTCGGAGGCGCGCGCGGAGAACAGGCGCAACACATTCACGGTCCGCCCGCCGTAGCCGACGATGGGCATGTCGTGGGGGACGCCGATGATGATTTTGTAATCGGTCCACTTCGGCCGATACGCGCCGCCGGTCATGCCGCTGGTGAGTGTGCCGAAGACGGGGATCATGACCGCTTCGTCCGTACGCTCGATGAGCCAGGGCGAGCCGGCGTTCAGCCAGTGATCGGGCTTCTCGTGCTGGTATCCGTTGAGGAAGCTCTGACGGAAGAGTCCGAATTCGTAGTTGATGCCGTAGCCGAAGCCGGGAAGGTCGAGCGTGGCCAGGGAGTCGAGGAAGCAGGCCGCGAGACGTCCCAGACCGCCGTTGCCGAGGGCCGCGTCGGGCTCGAGGGCTTCCAGCTCGTCGAGATCGTCGCCGAGGTCCGCGAGCACGGCGCGGGCTTCGTCGTAGAGGCCGAGGTTGGTGAGGTTGTTCCCGAGGGCCCGGCCCATCAGGAACTCCATGGAGAGATAGTAGAGACGCTTGGCGTCCTGTTCGCGGTAGCGATGTTCGCTTTCGCGCATGGCATCGAGGGCCGGACGGCGCACGGCGTCGGACAGCGCCTGCAGGCGTTCCCGCCGCGACGCCTCGGACCATACGCGTCCTTTCGAATAGCGAAGGAACGACTCGATGCCTTCTTTCAGACGGTTCGTAGCGCGCGACGGTCGCGTGTCAGTGTTGGGCATGGACCTCTCTCGCGGGCATTGTACCGGGCGCGGGTTCGGCGGGCCGGAGACTTCGACTCCTCGGCCAGGCCTCGCGTGAGCAATCCAGCGAGCTGACGCAGCTCTCTCGCGAGTGCGTTGCCTACATTGCACCTGGAACCGCCGGCTCGGAGCGGTTACCATCGCCTTCCTTTGTCGTCTTCCATTTCTCTGAAAAAGACCGCGGTGTGTGCGGCGATCGCGGCGTCGTTGCTGATCATTCCGGCGACGGGCGACTTCACGAGTGCGGTCCGTTTCACCTCGGCCATCGGGTTGCTCATGGCTCTCTTATGGCTGACCGAGGCCGTGCCGATGGGGATGGCGGCGCTGATCCCGCTGGTGGCGTTCCCGCTGGCGGGCATCAGCAGCGCCGAAAAGGCAGCGGCTCCGTATGCGAACTCCGCGGTGTTCCTGTTCATGGGCGGCTTTCTCGTGGCGGCCACCTTCGAACGCTGGGGACTGCACCGCCGCCTGGCGTACTTCGCGTTGAGCCGCGTGGGGACCGAGCCGCGGCGCATCGTCCTCGCGGTCATCATCGTGACCGCGTTTCTGTCGATGTGGATCTCCAATACCGCCACCACCCTGATGATGGCGCCCATCGCAGTGGCCGTCGTGAGCGGCCTGGGCAAGGAAGCCCGCACGGCCGAGGCCACACTCCTCGGCGTGGCCTACGCCGCTTCACTCGGGGGCATCGGCACTCCGATCGGGACACCGACGAATCTGATTTTCTTTGGCGCCGCGCGGCAGCTCTTCCCGAATGAGCCCACCATCACTTTCGCGCAGTGGATGATCTTCGGCGTCGCGTACCTCGTGCTCATGGTTCCGACATGCTGGCTGGTCGTGATCACGACCGCGCGCGTGCCCAAGGGCGAGGCCATTCCTCTCGAACAACTGGGACTGCAACCACCGGGAGCGATGTCGCGCGGCGAGAAGACCACGCTGCTTCTCTGCGTGACGACCGCGCTCCTCTGGATCTTCCGCGCCGACATCGCCCTCGGCGCGTTCACAGTGCCGGGATGGGCCCGTCTTTTCCCCGCCGCCAAGATGATCAACGACGCCACGGTGGCCGTGGCCATGGCCCTGGTGGCCTTTCTCCTGCCGGCCGGCAACGACGAACGCCTTCTGGGCTGGGAGGAGTTCAAGAGGATCCCCTGGGATGTGCTGATCCTCTTCGGAGGAGGCTTCGCCCTGGCGGACGCGCTGGAGACGAGTGGGTTTTCGAAATGGGCAGGAGCCAGGCTGGCCTTCGTCGGCAACTGGCCGCCGGTGCTGATGATCGTGGCCATCTGCATCGTCGTGACGCTCCTATCCGAGGTGGCGTCCAACGTGGCCACGGCCACGGCCATGATGCCCATCGCCGCTGCACTGGCGATCTCCATCCACGTGCATCCCTATTTTCTGATGATCCCCGCGGTGCTGGCCGCGTCCTCAGGATTCATGCTGCCCGTGGCCACCGCGCCCAACACGATCGTCTATGCGACGGGCCTCATCCGCGTGAAAGCCATGGCCCGCAGCGGCCTGCTCTTGGACATCGCCGCAGCCATCGTGATCACCCTGCTGATCTTCACGGTGATCCCGTGGGCCACCGGGATCGCGCTCCGGTAAGCGTTGCGGGCATCGAGAGCGACGGTGGACTCTGGTCCAGTGGAGCGGTGGACTT
>JBDTOZ010000584.1:0-3669 GCA_039932995.1 Acidobacteriota bacterium
CTGGCGTCCTTCATGGCCGAGGATGAGGACTCGCGCGACCGCATGGTGTTGCGCGATGCCGTCGTCAACGACCGCATTCCCCGCGTCAACGACGGCGCGAACGGCTACTTCGCCTACCGGTTCGGCCACGCCATCTTCAGCTACATCCAGGAAACGTACGGGTGGGAGGGCGTTCGCGATTTCATTTACGAGTATCGCAACACCCTCGGCAACAGCATCGACCGCGCCCTCAAGCGCGCCTTCAACGTGACCCCTGATGAATTCGACTCGCGCTTCCGGACCTGGCTGCGCAAACAGTACCTGCCCGCCCTGGTCGCCAAGGGAGAGCCGCAGGAGTACGGCGATCCGTTCAAGATCAATCTCCAGATGCGCAGCAACGAGATCTCGGCCGTCCCCTCGCCCTCGGGCGATCTGCTGGCCGCATACACGACCTACAAAGAAGACGTGGACGTGGTGCTCTTCAACATTCCGGAGCGCCGCCTGCTCAAGAACCTGACCTCCGGATACACCAGCGAGTACGAGTACCCGATCGTGCAGTCGTTCACGACCGGACCGGTGATGGGACGCGATCTGGCGTTCGCACCCAGCGGCGACCAGGTCGCGCTCTTCGTGAAGAAGGAGCGCGGACGGAATCTGCTGCTCATCAATCCCATCACCGGCGCGCTGGAGCGCTCCATCTCCATGCCGGTCGAGCAACAGCTCAGTCCCGCGTACTCCCCCGACGGCAGATCCATCGCCTTCGCGGCCATCCGCGGCAATCAGTCCGACATCTTCCTCTACGAGCTCGAGGGTGGCGCCCTGACCAACATCACCAATGACGGGTTCTTCGACGGTTCGCCGGTGTTCTCGCCCGACGGCAAGTGGCTGATCTACTCGTCGGTCGGCGAAAAGTACGCGAAGCTCTATCGCCTGAACCTCGCCAATCCCACCGAGCGCTATCAGCTCACCAATGGCGACTGGAACGACATCGACGCCTCCTTCACCCCCGATGGCAAGCGTCTCTTCTTCGCCTCGGACAAGCAGACCGGCCGCAACGTCGAGGTGGCTTCGAAAATCCTGGAGGAGGCCGAGAACCAGGCCCGGACCACGGGCGATACCCCGAAGGCCAACACCGCCAATTTCGCGGCCTTCAACATCTACTCCCTCGATCTGGAGAACGGAGACCTGCTCCAGTACACCGACGTCATCGGAGGTTGTTTCACGCCGGTGGTCTTCACCGGGACGAACAACAAGGAGCGGATGGTCTTCTCGTCGTATTACAAGGGGCAGTCACGCCTCTATTCGACTACCACCGACAAGCCGTTGCACCTGGCCGAGAAGACCACGCTCCCCTCGGCGCCGATCAAGCCGGAGGAGCGCTCCGTGTTCCGCTCCACCTCCGAATTCTTCATCGATGAGGAGAAGGTGGAGAAGACCAGCGGCTTCAAGCTCTTCGTCGACGATGTCGACGTGGCCGCCGGCGTCAGCTCCGACCAGCTCTTCGTCTCGCGCTCCACGATTTACATGAGCGACATGCTCGGCAACCGCCGGTTCATCGCCTCGCTGGACTCGGTGAACACGTTCTCGAACTTCAACTTCCTCTATCTGGACATGCGCCGGCGCCTGAACTGGGGAGCCAGCGTGTTCGACAACCGGGCCTTCTACAACAGCTACAACTTCGAGACCAACCGAATCGACCGCCGCCAGACCTATCGTGTCACCGGCGCGCTGGGAATCCTCAGTTATCCCTTCACGCGCTATCACCGTTTCGACGCCGGCGCGGGATTCCTCTCCCGGACCTTCTTCTTCCCCGTGTTCGCGGATGCCAACGGGGATGGGGACATCACCCTCAACGAGGCCACGTATGAGGAGCGTCAGGACAGCACGCCCTTCCTGAGCACGACGTTCAGCGGGGACAGCGCGGTCATGAAGTACTTCGGCCCGGTCTCGGGGCGGCGGTACCAGGTCAGTCTGGCCTACCAGCCCGATCTCAAGGATGGAGGGGCGCTGTCGACGGATCTGGACATCGACTGGCGCGAGTACAAGCAGCTCAGCGCGCGTACGCTGATCGCGGCACGTGTCTACGGTGCATTCTCCGAGGGGAACGCACCGAACTTCCACTACTTCGGCGGATTGAACACGCTGCGTGGCTACGATTTCCGTACGCTGCTCGGTCAGTACGCCGCGTTCGCGAACTTCGAAGTGCGCTTCCCGCTGGTCGATGTGCTGGCCACCCCAGGCTTCGTGATCCAGCAGATGCGCGGAGTGCTGTTCTTCGATGTCGGTGCCGCGCACTTCAAGGACGAGACCTTTACGTTCATGAAGGACGGCCGTCTGGTGGATGGCAAGGCCTCGGTCGGCTGGGGTCTCTCCTTCAACTTCCTCGGGCTGCCGCTCAACTGGGACTTTGCCAAGCGGTTCGACGGCAAGTCGACGGAGGGAGGATTCCGCACGAGCTTCTGGATCGGGGAGACTTTCTAGCCGTCTGCGCCGCGAACGGGTTGCTGGTTGCTTGTTGCTGGTTGTCTGCGGTTTCTCGCGAGAGGCCGCGGACACCCGTAACCAGCAACCAGGAACCAGTAACCAGCAACCTCAGGCAGCGCGTGGTGAGCGTCGCCGGTCGGCGATCGTTTCCCGCAGAAACTTGAGAAGGGCCTTCTCTTCCATCGAGAGTCCGACGCGGACGACCGGCGAGCCCTTGCGGGTCTTGCGCAGGGTCTCGAACGGCTTGCCTTCCATGTACTCGTCGATGAGCCGGGGGCAGATGTAGGACGAGCGACAGACGGCCGGCGTGTTGCCGAGTTGCTCGGCAGTGGCCGTGACGGCCTTGCGGACGCGGCGCTTGCGCTCGGTCTTGCTGTTTCCCTGGCCCTGCATGGCCAAGGCGATGGAGCAGAGCAGCGTGCCCGCCCAGGTGCGGAAGTCCTTGGCCGTGAAGTCGTCGCCGATGATGGACTGGATGTAGTCGTTCACATGGCGGTCCTTGACGTCGAACAGGCGGCCGTGCTGCTCGAACTTGAAGAGCTGATCGCCTTTCATGGTCTTGAGCTCGGCCACGACCGCGGCCACGTGCTCGTCCTTCACGGCGCGTTTCTGCGTCTTGCGCCACTTGCCGACGTAATCGAAGGAGAGCTTTCCGCCGTCCACCCGCACGTGCGAGCCGCGGATGGTGGAGAGTCCGAAGGTCGACTCGGAGCGGGCGCTCTTGTCGTTTCCGATGCGGAAGAAGCCCTGGTCGATGAGCCGGACCATCGCCGCGAGCACGCGGCTGCGCCCGTCGTCCTGCAGATCGTGACGCACTCTGCGGCGCAGGGCAGGAAGCGCTTCACCGAACTCGACGACGCGCTGGAACTTCGCTTCTTCGCGCTGGGCGCGGAAGCGGGAGTGGTAGAGGTACTGCGTGCGGCCCTTCTTGTCGACCCCGACGGCCTGCAGGGGAGCCGCGTCCCCGCGGGCGATGCGTACGTCCTGCCACGCCGGCGGGATGCGCAACTTGCGGATGCGGGCCAGCACTTTCTCCGCCGTGACCGCGGCGCCATCCGGAAGCCTGTAGGAAAAGCCGCTCTCCTTCGAGCCCTCCCGCCGAATGCCGTGATGGTCGAGGTACCACCTGCGGCGCACTCCCTTGGTCGGCATCGTTCCGCGGCAATTCTGCGAGAATGATGCCTCGTTCGGTTGGCGGTTGGCGGT
>JBDTOZ010000585.1:0-7392 GCA_039932995.1 Acidobacteriota bacterium
GTCGACATGATCTCGTCCTCCGCAATCGCTAGAATGCGCGCCGTGCACCTGATCCTGGTGATTCCCTGTTACAACGAAGAGCGGCGGCTGCCCGTCGAAGAGCTGCGGGCGTTTCAGCTCGACGGACTGCGGATCGAGCTGCTCTTCGTCGATGACGGGAGCCGCGACGGCACGCTCCGTCTCCTGCAGGCCCTGCGTGACGAAGACCCGCAGCGTTTCTCTGTGTTGGCTCTGGAGCGGAACTCCGGGAAAGCCGAGGCGGTGCGTCGCGGGCTGCTGGCCGCCATCGAGCGCCAGCCCGACCTCGTTGGATTCTGGGATGCCGACATGGCCACGCCGCTCGGAGAGATTCCCGGATTCATCGACGTCTTCGCGGCGCGCTCCGAGATCGAGATGGTCTTCGCCGCCCGCGTTCGTCTCCTGGGCCGCTCCATCAGTCGCAATCCCCGCCGCCATTACTTCGGGCGCGTGGGCGCCACGCTGATCTCCTCCTCGCTGGGTCTGGCCGTGTACGACACCCAATGCGGAGCAAAGCTCTTCCGGGTCAGCGACCGGATGCGCGAGCTTTTCGCAGAGCCCTTCCTCTCCCGCTGGATCTTCGACGTCGAGATCATCGCCCGCCTCGTCCGGCAGCGGGGCCGCGACGCGGCGGCGCGCGCCATTTTCGAGCTGCCCATCATGGTCTGGCACGATGTGAAGGGCTCCAAGGTGCGCTCGACCGATTTCGTCCGGGCGCTGAACGACCTCTGGAAAATTCACCGGGCATATCGCAGAAAGTAACGGACTGCCGGCCACGCCCGGAGGCTGCTCGGCACTAGAATGCGCGCCATGATCGACGCCCTGCACCGGCTCACTGATGCCTCCCTGTCCACTCTGGCCCGCGGCCTGACCGGCTCGGAGGTTCTGAAGATCGCGGCCGAGGTGCGGGCGTTGACGGCCACGGGGCGGTCGGTGGCGAATCTGACGGTGGGCGATTTCTCCCCCAGCGAGTTTCGCATCCCGCCGATGCTGGAGTCCCTGATCGCGGAGAACTTTGCCAACGGACAGACTAACTACCCTCCGTCCGACGGGACCATGGAGCTGCGCAAGGCTGTTCTGGAGCTCTTTCGCAAGGAGCTCGGCCTGGTCTATCCCATCGAGTCGACGCTCATCGCCGGCGGTTCGCGTCCAATCATCTACGCCGCGTTTGCCTCGGTCGTCGATCCGGGGGACAAGGTCATCTACCCCACTCCATCCTGGAACAACAACCATTACACCTACCTGACCGCGGGCGTGCCGGTGGAGCTGGTGGTGGGCGCCGAGACCAACTTCATGCCGACCGCGGAGATGCTGCGGCCGCACGTTCGCGACGCGCGACTCATCGCCGTCTGCACGCCGCTCAATCCGACGGGCACGGTGATGGCGAAGAGTGAAGTCGAAGCGATCGGACGCCTGGTCGTCGAAGAGAACGCGCGCCGGGCCGCTTCCGGGGAAAGAGCGCTGTTCCTTCTGTGGGACCAGGTCTATTGGATGCTCACCTTCGGCGAGAACCGGCACTGGGCACCGCCCCAACTCGTCCCGGAGTCTGCCGCCTACACGATCTTCGTCGACGGCATTTCGAAAGCGTTCGCCGCCACCGGACTGCGCGTGGGATGGACGGTCGCACCGCCGGCCGTGACCGCGCGCATGCGCGACCTCATCGGTCACGTGGGTGCCTGGGCGCCGAAAGCCGAACAATTGGCCGTCGCTTCGTTCCTCGGGCAGAAGGACGAGATCGCGGCCTTTCACGAGCAGATGATCCGCGAACTGCGCCTGCGGCTGGACGCACTCTACGGCGGCCTGATGGACATGCGCGGAGAGGGACTGCCGGTGAACGCCATTGCACCGCAGGGAGCGATCTACCTCTCCGTGCAATTCGACCTGCTGGAGCGCTTCGGGACCAACGAGGCCATCCGCAAATTCCTGCTCGACGAAGCAGGCTTCGCGGTCGTGCCGTTTCAGGCCTTCGGTCTCAAGCGCGAAGACGGCTGGTTCCGCCTCAGCGCCGGAGCGGTCAGTGTGAAGGATTGCGTCGAAGGACTGAAGCGCGTCCGCGCGGCGCTCATCACGGGCTGACCCGGCGCGTGGTGATCGCGTACGGAGGCATGTAGACGAAGTCATACCAACGCCGCCCGATCTCATCGGCCACCGTGGACGGGTCGGTCAGCAGCGTGAACGTGTGCACGCAGAGAAACTTGCGGGCGTACGCGAGATCCCAGGCGAACACCGCCCGATAGTGTTCCTTCCGAGGATAGTCGTGGGTCGGATTGAGGACCTGCCTGACGGCCTCGTTGGCTGCAAAGCCGAACCCGGGCTTCGGATGCTCGGTTCCGCTGAGGGCGAACCAGCTCTGAATTCTCGGGACCTGCTGAAGAACCGGCTCGTTGCCTCCGGCGTCGGCGAAATGCATCTTCAGGAAGTAGCCCGGCGAGAACGAAAAGCGGACCGGCTTTTCGTCCGGAGAGCTGGAGCCCTCCAGGAAGAGCTCTTCCACGATGCTGTCCGAATGCCGGTAAACGCTGATCACTCGATGCAGACTGCAACGGTAGGTCGCTTTCCCGTAAGCGACCATGAACCGTGGCGAACGGATGTGGAGAAACATGCGCACGTCACCGCTGCCTGACTCTACATAAGTCCACGGCTGCTGGTGCAAGTAGTGATGCGTCTCCGGATCGGAGGACCAGGGCGGCGCGGCGATCGACACGCGGTCGAGCTGAAGGCGCTTCTCCTCGTCGTGCCCATGTTCTCCGAGCATTCCCCGGAAAGCGTCGAGGACTTCGATCCCGCCCAGACGCACGCTTGTGATCGCACCGGCCTGCCAGCCGAATGGCCCAGGGGTCAATTGGACGAAGGCCTTCAGGACGGAACCGTGGAGAAACCAGTCCTTGGTCGTTTCCACCTTGAGTCTGCGCTCGGTGTCCGCATTGGCGCCGCTCCCGCTTCCGTCGTCCACGGTCACCAGCACGCGAAATGCTTCCTTGCCGTCTGGACCGCCCGCTCTCATGAACGAGGCGTAAATGGACAACACATCCAGATCGGGATTCTCGGGATCGACACGATCGAGCTGCCACTGAAGCTGGCCCACGGCCTCTTCTTGTGGATGAGTGACCACGGCCACGATGTGTTTGAGGCGCTCGCTCGAGAGCCCCGCCACCTGACCCCAGGGAAGAGTGGCGATACCGAGTCGCCAATCATTCTCGGGACGGCGATTTCTGATCGAGATCTCGAACGTCTCCTGCATCGAAACTCCTCCTCACGAACGAATGCCGGAGATCCGTGATCCGATCTCGCGGCCGAGCCTTTGAGTCAATACCGCGATCCGCGGTTGGGGAATGGCACCTCGCGCCTGCAGAAGGCCATCCCGGAGCTGTTCCAGCACGACCACGGGAGCGGCGGAAACGCGATCATAGAGCGCGGCCTGGGCGGCTGCACCCGCGAGCGCGGCCCGATGGCGGGAAGCAATGGCCAGCTCGATCGCACAAACGGCGTACGTCGAACGGGAGACCAGCTCCGCGACATAAGGGTCGAGTCGGGATGGTTGAGCGAGCATCATCACGTGTTTGTCCCAGTGCCGCAACGTATTGACGCCTTCCTTCCAGCCCGCGCCTGCTTTTCCCATGAAGCTGATCAATTTCTCCGCATGGACAAGAGTGTCGGATGAGGCCTCCGTCCGCTTGCGGACCACGGCCAGCAGCCGTTGCAAATCGGCCTGTGCGGCCTCGTTTCGTTCATCGGACGAATCGGTGGCTTCGGAATGATGCCAGAGGATGGCCTGAGTCATTGCGTGTCCGGCCACGGCTGCAAGCCGCGCCGAGGGCTGCTCTGCATGGAGACTGTTCACGATCGCAGGAGCAACACCCCATCGTTCCAATCGCGCCAATGAGGCATTCGCCACCTCGGCGGCCGCGCCTTTTGTACAGGGGATGGCCACGATGGGGAGTCCCTTACGCCGAGCCAGCTCATATTCTTTGAACGCGCCCGACCCTCCGCCGAGAAAGAGCACGCCCTTGGCTTCGTTGATCAGCTCCTCGCTCAGCGCGGTCAGATCTTGTAAGTGACCCCACTCTTCGTCACGGTCCGTACCCTTCCGTTGCGCGTCGACCATTCGATAATTGACGCCTTCCCGGCGTGGTCGCGTATCGCTGGCACTTCTCAGAACGACGAAAGCATCCAGTTGCGGAGAACGCATGCGGTATCCCTCGGCCAGCCACGACGCGAACAGTGGATTGGCGGTAACCACTCCCAGCTCCATCATCGCCAGCCGCTCCCCCAACTCCCGGCAGAACTCCCGCAACACTCCCCCGCTCGTATCGCTGCCGATGACGGCAACCGGTGCATAGCGAACACGGTCTACGGCATCACGACGATCCTTCAATTTGGCGGTGACCGATTCCAGTTGCTTCAGCCCCTTTTGGTTCGACATCGACACCCTGCGCGCCACCGCGGCATCGACGAGCGCGGAGAGTTGCGAGTGTGTGAGCCGTCTGGACAGGGACTCGGCAACGCCCAGGGCCAGGAGAAACTCTCTCTCCGACTTTGAATGCTCCAGCCCTTCTCTCACCGCTTCGAATGGAGTGCGACCATTCACGGAAGGGGCGATCGACAGTGCCAGGAGGCGCTGGTTGTCCGTTCCGGTGCGGAATAGATACTCCAGCTCGGATGCACTGAATTCCAGATCCTTGGCGGAGTTGCGAATCCCGCTCAGCACCGAGCGCCACCAACTCGGAAAGGACATGGCCTCATCATCGATGGTGTCGTTTTCAGCAGCCGCCGCGAGCAGTTGTCCTCCCAGGAGATAGGCCACTGCGCCGGCCATGGGATCCTTGGCCGGCACTTCGTCGGCCGCCCGTTTCAGAGCACGCGCAATCATTCGTTTCCCGGATGCATCGAACACTTCGACGATGCGCGATGTCGCAAACAAAAGCTGGCGGAGCGGTTTGGGTTGCGGAGACTCCTTCAACCGCTCCACCTCGGCGTGAATCCTGCTGATCAACTCCACAGGTCCGATGCCCAGGTCGTAGAGGTGCATCAGCACGTACGCCATCACCCGCGCCGCGGGCTCGGTCGAGTCCGCGAACCGGCGTACGTACTCTCTCCGGGGAGCGAGATCGCCGAGATTGAATCTGACGTCGTTGACGTGCCGCTCCGCAGAGTGATCGACCGTCACATAGGTCATGGCGGCGCGGTACGCCGCGAGCGGAATCGAGGCGCGAAAGAAACACTCGTCCGCATCCATGCCGGCGGTGTCTTTCGTCCATCGATCGAGCGCTTCGTATGTGGAGAAGAATTCGCGGGCCACGACCGGTAATAAATCGATCGGCCGGCGCGGGATCGGTGCAGCCAGGTCTGCGAGACGACGGCTCAGTCCGAAGAGTGCGTGGGGCTCGGCGAGCTCGCGCACCAGCGTGGCAAAAGCCCCGATCGGAAAGTGTCTCTCTTCCACAATGCCGGTTTCGAGCTCCGACAACTGGAGGAAATCGTAGGTCGCCCACCGCGGGAACTGCGGGGCCAACTCCGCAAAGAGTCCAAACAACTCCTCCTTCGATCCCTTCCCCTGCAAAATCTTCTCGAGCTCCAGATTTCGAATCAGCTCGCGAAACCGTGGATAGACGACTTCGAGATGACGGGGAACGTAGGCGCGCAGTAACGAGTAGAGACTGTTGTTATAGGCTTTCCACCGTTCGCCCGTTTCTGCATCTGTGCCGATCCGGACCAGGCTCATCACACGATCGACCATCATCTGCACGTCTTCGGCGCTCGACACCTCCGGCTCGTCGAGCGAGGTCATTCGCCCTCGCAGCACACCACGCCCCCGCTCGTGGCGGGCCGAAGCCTCGCCGGTCCACGGAAGTGCGTAGACCGGGATGCCCATGGCCTCGGCGCCGCGAATGATTTCCGGGACCGCTCGAAACCCGCTGATCGTGATCAATGCCTCCGATCGCGATAGGGCGTTCCTGATCCAATTGCGTGTGTGCTCGACCACCCCTCCGTCGAAATTGGGACGCTCGGTGGATCCCGGATCCGCCTCGAGGAGCTGGACGATCCGGTCTCCCTGCGCCGCCGTTCCCTTGTCCCGGCGTGAATCGACGTGCTGTCCGAGGATCTCGAGCTCCCGGACGAAACTCCGCGCGACCACGTGGTCGACCCCTTGTCCCCCGCCGACGATGAGCCGGTGGCCGGTCCGCGCCAGTGTTTGCCCCAATGCCGCGGCGGTCGTTCCCACGAGGTCGGTGATATGAAACTCACAGATCCCGGCAACCAGGACCGTGGCCCGGACGCCCAGCCGGTCAGGAACGAGACTCGTCTCCGACAACAAATCGGTCAGGAGCATGTCCCGGATGCCATTGCGCAAATGTGCCGTGGACACTCCGGCCCTTCTCGCGTCGCCGAGGATGGCTACGGCTGCCGTGGCCGCGGCCTCCTCGGTGGCGTCTCCGGAAGGGTTCACCCCCTTGAAGGCCACGACTGCCACCTGCGCGGCGAGGGCCGCTCCTATGTCTCCCCAAGAGGATCGGGTATAGGCGGCGATGGCCCGCTCGGTCTCTTCAGCGACGGTGGCGGATCGACGCTCCAGACAGGCCTCGCCCAGAGTCAGGATCTGCTCGCGCATCCCGCGTCGTTCCGGCGCCGAGGGAGTGACGCCGGATGCCTCGAGCGTGGCCCGGATCAACACGGGCAGCCCCCACCGACGGAGGCCACGGAGAAACTCGGTGAAGTCCTCGGGCGGACCCTGCACGCCGACCGCGTCGATGGCTTCCGGGACACCCAGGTACGCTGCCAGCTCGACGCGGGGCCGTCGCGGATGATGGAGTGCACTCCACTCCCGGAAGGGGGACACGTCGACCGGCGCGACCACCGCGGTTCGGACGCCGAACCGGGCTTCGATCTTTTGACCGAGGTCCGCAAACTTCCCCCCCAAGCGTCGCAGGATCGAAACTCCGAGGCGAGCCATCGGCTCCTGCGTCTCGGCGATGAGAAGCTCACCGACGGCATCCGGGTCGGCGAGAAGCGCCCGAAAATCGATGAGATTCCCGAATCGGCTGTCGATGTACTTCGACAAATCCGTGCGAAGGACGTGAAGCATGTCGGTGGCACTGGCCCCGTCCAGGAGTGGCTCGCGCAGTTCGTCCGGAATCTGGTACCGCGTCTGCTCCGGGTCGACTCCCGGTGCGTCGAAACGGCGCATCAAGCCGCTGAGCAGCACTTCGGCGATCACGTGAGGCGCGCCGCCGGGAGTCACGGTCTCCTGGATCAGACGCAGGATGGGAGGAGTGAGAGGAAAATACGCGGCCGCGAAAAGACGGGCCATTCGTTGCGCCTGTGCGCTGGCGGTGCGATCGAAGCGCCGGACGCGCTCCTCGGGAGCAGCCGCGC
>JBDTOZ010000586.1:0-6232 GCA_039932995.1 Acidobacteriota bacterium
CTGGCTGGAGCCGGATGAGGTCGGTCATGTTCTGATCGAACAGGGCAGCCGAAAGGGCGTCCCTACACGCTCGTGCTGACCAAACGCGAAGCCGTCTTCAAGCACGCCGCTGCGCGGCGCAATCAATGGCTGAAGGATCTCCAGTGGCTGCGGCGGGCCACTTGACCGAGGCTGGCGTAGGCGCCGCCGCGCAGCTCGCAAGCTCTGAAAGCAATCTGGGTGGGTTGCGAAGCCGGTCATCTCCTCGCCAGCCATCGAACTGACGCGGAGGAAGGCCAGCTTGTCGGTGACGATCTCGGTGAATGAACTCGGCAATTTCACAGGCGAAAGTGCTTCGGGGCTGAACACTTCGAATGAGCACTAATCAGCCTGTTTCAATCGGGTTAGCCTTGATGCACGTGGGCGCATTAGGGCTCGATTGGCGAGGCGACTCACTGCGCAGCTCGTTTGCGGAACGCAAATTCGGCAGTCTGGACAGTGGTAACCGAGTTAGTGTAGTGTGGCAGTAATAAATAGCTAATTGTGATGATTGCTACGCACACACTAAACCTATGGCCGAAAAAGTAGTCCCAATCGCACGGGACCCGAAGGAGACGCTCCGTCGACTCGCCCGTGGTTCCCACGCTGGGCTGGTCACTACGGAGCGCTCGGCCGAATTGCTCGGGGTCGGTGCGAGCGTCGCATCGCTCACTTTGGGCCGTCTCGTCCGGCGCGGTTGGCTGGCACGCGTGCGTCGTGGCCTCTATCTCATTCTTCCGCTTGAAGCCGGTAGCGAGGGAACCGCGATCGAAGATCCGTGGGTGCTGGCACGGGAACTCTATCTACCTTGCTACATCGGTGGGTGGACTGCGGCAGAGTATTGGGGTCTTACGGAGCAGCTCTTCCGAACGACCTTCGTCGTCACGTCTGCCAACATCCGCCGCGCGCGTGAAACTTTCCTCGACGCTGAGTTTCACCTCACGCGCGGAACAAAGAAGCGCGTGGCTGAGGTCGGACAAGTGTGGCGCGGCAGGGAACGAGTTGCGGTCTCCGACCGAGAGAGGACGATCGCCGACGCTCTTGCAAATCCCAGATGGGTTGGAGGTGTCCGGCACCTGGTCGAAATCCTTGGCACCTACCGTGAGTCGAAGGAGTGGAATCCGAACCGTCTGATCGAACGCCTCGACGAAATCGGGTCGGGCGCTGCGTTCAAGCGGCTCGGCTACGTTGCAGAAACAATCTTAGCGTCCGATCTCCCTCTCGTGAATGAGGCGCTCGCTCGGCGGACCGCAGGGGTCGTCAAACTCGATCCGGCCATTGCTGAACGAGGCCGCATCAATACGCGGTGGGGGCTTTCTGTAAACGTCCCACTCGATCGTGGCGCGTCGGCCGGATGATCGCGAAACAAGACATTCTCGACCGCGCCCGGGAATGGCAGCTACGACCGAGTGTCGTCGAAAAGGACTACGTGCTTGGATGGGTCCTCGCGGCTATTGCGCAACACGCGGAGGCCTCGGAGCAGTGGGTGTTCAAGGGTGGGACATGCCTGAAGAAGTGCTATTTCGAGACCTACCGCTTCTCGGAGGATCTTGACTTCTCTCTCCTTCCGGACGCTGCATATGACGGCGATACCCTGACCCAAATCCTTCGCGAAGTCGTTGAGATTGCTCATGAGCTAAGCGGCATCGGATTCCCGGCCAGTCTCGTCTCAGTCCGGCCGCGCGTTGACAAGCTGGGTCGGGCGACGTTCGAAGGGAAGCTCGGCTACAGCGGACCGCTGGTCATTCCGAGTCTGCCACGGCTCCTGTTCGACCTCACGCGGAACGAGCCGGTGTTCGCGGAACCTGAGTTGCGTCCCGTGTTCCATCCATATCCTGACGCGCTTCCGGATGACACGGCCGTGGCGGCCTACAGCCTCGAAGAACTCTTCGCAGAGAAGACACGGGCGCTGTTCGAACGAACGAGACCACGCGACCTCTACGACGTTGTGTTCATCCTCGAAAGTCGCGCCGGCGATGTCGATCTCGACGAAGCCCGCGACTTCTTCCGCCGGAAGTGCGAGGCGAAGGGGCTCCAGCCGCCATCGTCGGACGAACTTCTCGTTGTGGCCCGCTCGTCAGGCGAGCTGCGTGCTGATTGGGACAACATGCTCGCTCATCAACTGCCCCAGTTGCCGCCGTTCGAAGATCACCTCGTCCGCCTCGAGCGTGTCCTGCGATGGATTGACGCGCCCGTCGCCGCCGCTCCCCTCATGGTGCCTTTTGCTGCCAGAGAGGAACTCGTCGCGCCTGCCGGCGTCAAGTACTGGGGTGTCGGCGTTCCGCTCGAAGCAGCGCGATTCGCAGGCATCAATAACCTCCTTGTTGAGTTCACGTACCACGGCAAGCCGCGTCGCGCCGCGCCGTATTCTCTCCGCCGAGCGTCAAACGGGAACCTCCTTCTCTATGCCTGGGAGGTTGATTCGCCCCATATCAAGGCATTCAGTGTTCGAGAGATCAGTGGTCTCCGCGTCACGACGACATCGTTCACGCCAAAGTACCGGGTCGAATTCAGTCCCGTCGGAGGGATCGCAGCTCCGATGATCTCGCGCACTTCCTCCGGCAGGCAAGGCGGGTCGCGCCGAGGCGGCTCGGCCTCGCGTCCAAGGTACGTTTTCCGCTGCGGCAAGTGTCAGAAACTCTTCAGGCACACGACGAACGACCCAACGCTCCGAGCCCACAAGGCACCGGATGGGTGGCGCTGCTCGAGTCGACGCGGCTACCTGGAGCGAGTCGACTAACTGCTGCGTGTCAGGCCGTTGTTCCTATCCGGGCGACTGATCGCGGGCTGGTCAAAATTGCTACGCATTCTCGCGGTCATCCACAGTCTACGTAAGAGAGGCGCGTGAAGTCGTCGATGGGCGATCAGGGCAAGGCCTCGCCACCGGCACGACCGCCAAGAAGGGGCTGGTGCGGACCGTCCGGACCTCCGCGTCAACCGTGCAGGACTTCGAACAGTGTTCGCAGGATCACTTCGGCTCCGTAGGGCTTCGAGAGAAAGTGAATGGCGCCGCCCCTCGTGATCCGCGCGATCTGGCTCGGCTCCACGTGTCCGCTCATGGCGATGATGGGGACGGCCGGATTGATGTGTTGCAACGCCGCGATGAGCGTGGCGCCATCCATGATCGGCATCATCATGTCGGTCAACACGGCGGCGATCTTCGTGTGATCTCGGGCATAGATCGCGATCGCGTGTGCACCGTCGTCGGCAGTGACGATCGCGTACCCGAATGCCTCGAGCGTCTCTTTGGTGATGCCCCGGATCGAGGCCTCGTCGTCGACGACCAGAATCGTTTCGCCATTGCCACGCGGAAGATGAGTCGTGTCCGCTGCCATGATCGTCGCGGCCGTGACGCCGCGGTGACACGGCAGGTAGATCCGGAACGTGCTGCCGCTGCCGGGTTTGCTCGAGACTTCGATGAAGCCACCATGACTGGTCACGATGCCCTGGGCGGTGGAGAGGCCGAGGCCGGTCCCCTTGCCGAGCTCCTTGGTCGTGAAGAACGGCTCGAAGATGCGCTCCATCACCTCGCTCGACATCCCCGTACCGGTATCGGTGATGTGCAGCACGACGTAACGGCCTTCGGTCGCACCGCCGCGCATCAGCGCATAGTGCCGGTCGATGTCGGTCTCCGCGGCTGTGATGGCGATCTCACCGCCGGCCGGCATTGCGTCGCGGGCATTTACGGCGAGGTTCAACAGGATCTGGTTCAGTTGGGTCGCATCTCCCAGGACCTTCGAGAGGGTGTCGGGTACGGTCGCGACGAAGGCGATGTTCTTCGGAAACGTGCTCGCGACGATCTCTTCGATCTCGGCCACGACCTTCGCCAGGTCGACCGGTTCTCGTGATCCCTCCACGCCGCGGGCGAACATCGAGACCTGCTTCACCAGTTCCGTGCCCCGTCGCGCGCTGCTCTCGATGAAGCCGATGGCCTTGAGCGCACGCTCGTCCCTCGACAGACGCTTGAGCAGAGTGACCCCCATGAGAATGGGCATCAACAGGTTGTTCAGATCGTGGGCGATCCCGCCGGCAACGGTCCCCAGGCTTTCGAGACGCTGCGCCCGAAAGAACTGCTGCTCGAGGCTCTTGCGGTCGGTGATGTCGGTGTCGATGCTGAAGATCGATTTCGGCCGGCCATCGTCGTCGCGCAGAAGCGTCCATCTGGAATCGACGACGACCGGGCGGCCGTCGGCCGTGGTCATCTCGACCTCGCCGCTCCAGGTTCCGGTGGCGAGCGTGGTCTTCGAGGCCGTCTCGAATGTCTGGGTGGAAAGGTGAAGGAGATCATCGAAGCGACGGCCCATGGCTTCGCCGGCGCTCCACCCGGAGAGCCGTTCCGCTCCCTTGTTCCAGAACGTGATCCGGTTCTCGAGATCGCGCACGACGATGGCGTCGTGGGCCTGGTCGATGAGCGCGGCCTGTTCCCGAATCCGTTCGTCGGCACGCTCGACCATTGACAGATCGGTGAAGGCGCCCAGCACCCGTCCGTTTTCATGCTGCAGTTGGCCGCGGGCCAGAACCGGGACATACGACCCATTGGCATGTCGCACACGCAGCCTGACCTGGCACGGCCTTCCACGCGCCAGATCCTTGGCACACGTGGAGTAGTAGAGCGCGAGGTCGTCCGGATGGACCAGCGCGCGGCAGGATTCGAGCGTCGGCTGGAACGTCGCGCGGGTGTGGCCGAGCATCACATAGGCGCGATCGGACCACTCCACTTCGCCGGTGGCAATGTTCGATTCGACGATGGCATCGTCGGACGCGCGGATGATGGTCTGCAGTTTTTCTTCGCTGCTGCGCAGCTCGCTCTCGGCGAGTGCGCGGCTGGTGATGTCTTCTCCAATGCTTGCCGTACCGATCACTTCTCCGGTGGGCGAGCGCAGAATGGAGTTGTTCCACTGCATGAGCCGCCTCTCACCCGATCGGGTGAGGATCTCGTAAGTGTGATGCCAGCCGACCAGCGACGCGAACGCTTCTCTGATCCCGGTGGCGCGTTCGGGCGGGATGAAGAACTCCACCCAGTCCGCACCGATCACCTCTTCCCGGCGCCAACCGGTGATTTGCAGAAAGTAGTCGTTGCAGTAGGTGAGACGGCACTCGCAATCGAGCATGATCGAAACCAGCGCGAGGTTGTTGTGCATTTCCCGGAACCGGCGCTCGCTTTCATACAGCTCGTTCTGGGCGCGCTTCCGCTCGGTGATGTCGTGCATGATCCCGACGAAATGCGTGACTACACCGTTTGCATCGCAAACCGGCGTCACAGTGAGCTCGTCGTAGTAGATCGTTCCGTCCTTACGGCGATTGACGAATTCGCCTCGCCATAGTCGTCCGGCGCGGATCGTTTCCCAGAAATAGCGAAAGAAAGCGCCGTCGTGTCTGCCGGACTTGAGAATGCGCGGTGTTTTGCCGACGGCTTCCTCGGCGGTGTAGCCGGTGGTCGTGGTGAATGCCGGGTTGACCCAGAGCATCACGCCGTCGGAGTCAGTGACCAGGATCGCATCCGCAGCGGTGTCGAAAGCAATGCGCAGAAGGCTGAGCTGGCTGACTGCACGATCCAACTCGGCGGAGCCGACGATCGCGCTGTCGAAGACCTTCATTTCCTGCCGGTCTTCGTTGGGTTGCGGTCTCGAGACGTCCCGCGACATGAGCAGGAAACCAACCGGCGCACCCCGGGCGTCGTACCGGGGCGTGACTGTGACGCGCGCGGTGAACTCGCTGCCGTCCTTCCGCCGCCGGGTCACCGTTCCCTCCCAATGGCCATCCCGCAACGCTTCACCGAGCATCCGCTGCGGTCTTCCCGCTGCAACGTCTTCGGGCGTACGCAGGATGCTGGAATTCTTGCCGATCAATTCCTCGGGCTCGTAGCCATAGAGCCGCCGCGCTCCCTCGTTCCACAAGAGAATCTTCCCGTCGAGATCTTCGCCGATGATCGAGTATTCAGTCGAGGACTGAAGGATGTTGGCGATGAACTCGACCGCCTCTTCAGCCGTGCTTGCAATGGTGGGATCGAGCAGCCTATTGATCATGGGGCGTTGCCGCATTCCAGCCGTCTGTGTGACTACGCGCTTCGCTGTTCCTTACGGTGAAACCGATATGAACTTCGTTGTCTCCGAACATACACTCGCCAAGCTGTTTCGTGACGGTTATCTGCGGCCTCTGACAATCTCGGCGAGCTGGAGCAATTGTGCCTGATACGCCGCACCTTCCGCGCGCG
>JBDTOZ010000587.1:0-3190 GCA_039932995.1 Acidobacteriota bacterium
CGCGCTTGGACCACTTCGTTCGAGCTGAGGCTCAGTGCGGCCAGGCGCTTGATCACGGCCCGGTCACTGTTGGTGGCCGCGCGCTCGTAGGCGCGGCGGAGCATTTCCACTTCGGCGGGCGAGTGCTCGGCGCCGATGGTGAACCCGCTTTCCGGTTGAGCCGCGGTCGGCGTCATGACCTCGCGCCAGCGTCCCAGGGTGTACTCATGGCGGACGTAGGTCGTCGGAGCGCCGGTCTGGGTCGACTGTGCGGCCAGCGGCGGGATGCCGCGCGCGTTGGCTTTCTGCTCGTCCAGGGCGCGTTCCACATGATGTTCGATCAGACGCCGCAACGTGAGGTCCGAGGCCCCGACGGCCTCGGCGACCGCGAGCCCGGAATGGTAGAGGGGGCGGCCGCTCTTCCCGTCCGCGGCCCGGTGCAGCGCCGTGCGCACGATCCGGCAGCGCAGCTCGATCCGTGTCCCGTCCCACTCCGCGCGCAACAGCACCGCGGCGTCGTTCACCTGGCCGATGTCGTCCTGATGCATCACTCTCAGTCCCTGCAGGGAGAGGTCGAGAATGAAGACGCGCACCCCGTCGATGGTGGCGCGTAAGGGCTGCGTGAGGCGGACTCGCTGCACACGCCGGCGTTCGATGAACTGCGCAGGCTCTGTCATCAGGAAGGAATGAACAATTCGACACTCTAGGCCGTTTCGGGCGTCCCCGCAACGGCGGTGGCGTCAGGAGCGCCTTCAGGAGCGTTCACGCGCGCGGCCTCGACACTCCACGAGGGCACGTGGAAGAATCCCCACTCGAGAGCATGCCTGATTCCCGGGAATCGATTCGCACGAGCTACGACTCCGTCGCGGCCGCATACGCCGAGCATCTCTTCACCGAGCTCGCGCAGAAGCCCCTCGACCGCCATCTCCTGAACCGTTTCGCGGAAGAGGTGCGCGAGCGAGGTCTCGTCGCCGATCTCGGATGCGGGCCGGGCCACGTGGCCCGGTACCTTCACGAGCAGGGAGTGCGGACGCTGGGCGTGGACCTCTCGCCGGAGATGGTCCGCCGCGCCGGGCAGCTCAATCCGGGCCTCGACTTTCGCGTGGGCGACCTGTGCCTCCTCGATCTGCCCGATCACTCCCTGGCCGGGATCGTGGCGTTCTATTCGGTGATCCATCTCCAGCCCGCGGAGCTCTCCGTCGCGCTGCGGGAATTCCGGCGAACGCTCGCACCCGGCGGCGTGCTGCTCCTGGCGTTTCACATCGGCGAGCAGACCGTGCACCTCGACGAGCTGTGGGAGCAGCCGGTCTCCCTCGATTTTCGTTTCCTCCAACCGCGGGTCGTCGTCGAGGAGCTCACCGCGGCCGGCTTCGTGGTCAGCGAGTCCGTGGAACGTGAGCCGTATGAGGGCGCCGAGTATCCGAGCCGGCGTTGTTATCTCTTCGCACGTGCCGCCTGAACCGCATGCACCGCGTGCGATACGATGTGCGAGCCCATGAGGCGCGCCAGCACGGTGCGTCGCGGTGGACAGGGTCTGCAGACCGAGGAGAAAGCCGATGAGCACGAATCCGCACGATGAACAGGGGAGCGCCGATGCGCAGACCTTCCGGGCCACCGCCCTCTCCGCCTCGCTGTCCGTGAAGGACCTGCAGAAGAGTCTGGAGTGGTACTGCGACGTGCTGGGACTGGTGGTCGAGCGCAAGTACGAGCGTGAAGGCACCTTGATGGCGGTTGCGCTGCAGGCCGGAGACGTGCGGATTCTGATCAGCCAGGACGACGGTGCGAAGGGATGGGACCGAGCCAAAGGCGAGGGGCTCTCGCTGCAGTTCAGCACGCACCAGAATATCGATGACGTGGCCGCGCGGATCAAGCAGCACGGCGGTACGCTCGAGTCCGAGCCGTTTGACGCCCCGTGGGGAGTGCGTGCGTTCCGGCTGGTGGATCCGGACGGTTTCCGGTTCGTGATCTCATCGATCGCGCCGCGTTGATCGCGGCCGGGCCGGTCGCGGATGAGCCTCTTCTTCGGACTGTTGTTCGGCGCCGTGGGAGGCGTCTATCTCGCCTACGCCCGGCGACTGCACGACCCTCTCTATCTCGTCTGCGGCGTGGTGCTGATCGTCTACCCCTATTTCTTCGACAGTGCCCTGGCCATCGTGGCCATGGGCGTGGCCATCGCGCTCGTTCCGGTGGGCAGGACGCGCGGGTGGTTCTGACAGGCGCCCGGCGCCCCGCGCCCTTCTCCCCGCGCTATTTGGACGCGCTCGGGGGAGCCTTGCGCGCCAGCTCCTCGTCGATGATCTTGGTGAAGGTCGTGAGCGGGACCGCGCCACTGATCAGGCGGCCGTTGATGAAGATGGCCGGGGTGCCGGTGACGCCCACGGCGTCCGCGGCGCGCACGTCCGCCTCCACCTGGCCGGCGAATTTGCCCGAGTCGAGACACGATTTGAACCGGGCCGCGTCCATCCCCAGGTCTGCGGCTTTGGTCTGGAGCTGCTCCACGCCGAGCTGCTGCTGGTTCCTGAACATCTCGTCGTGCATCTGCCGGAACTTGCCCTGCTCGTGGGCGCAGAGCGAGGCTTCGGCGGCCTTTCGGGCGTTCGGGTGGATGGAGAGCGGGAACTGGCGGAAGACGATGCGCACCTTGTCCCCGTACTTGGCCCGGACCTTTTCCAGCGTGGGCACGACGCGCGAGCAAAAGGGACATTGGAAGTCCGTGAACTCCACCATCGTCACCGGAGCATCGGCCGGGCCGATGGACGGGCCGTCCGCCCCAACCTCGACCCGCACCGGCTCGAGACGGACGACGACTTTGTACTTTTCCTCGAGGCCCTTGATGTACGCGGAGTGTGCGTCGACCTGCTTCTGCTGGATCAGGTAGGTGCGGATCTGTTGCGCGACCCGTTCCTTGGCCTGCCCGATCCCGGCTTTGTTCTCCTCGTAGAAGGCATCCACGTCCGCGTCGGTCACTTCGCCAGGCTTGATGCCCGCGAGCAATTGCTCGGCCGTGACGTTTTTCGTGCTGGCCTCCACCGCCAGCAGCCGGTTCTCGATGAGCTGCTGGAGCAGGCTCTCCACGAGGTCGTGGCGATTCCGTTCGTACTCTCTCTCGATCTTCTTGAACTCCGTCTCGTTGCCGGCGCGGATTTCCGCTTCCGTGATCGGCTGGCCATCGATCGTGGCCAGGACGTCACTCTGCTGAGCCGCGGCCGGC
>JBDTOZ010000588.1:0-2505 GCA_039932995.1 Acidobacteriota bacterium
CCGCACGGTTCCAACCGCTCCGAGGATTAAGTTCATGAAACCAGAGATCCATCCGAAGTATCAGCAGGTCACCGTCCATTGCGCTTGTGGCGAGGGCTGGACCACCGGCTCCACGCGCAAAGAGCTCCGCGTCGACATCTGCTCCAAGTGCCACCCCTTCTTCACGGGCAAGCAGAAGCTGGTCGACACGGCCGGCCGCATCGACCGGTTCCAGAGGAAGTACGCCAAGAATCCCGTCAAGGCGGAAAAATGACGTCGATCTGGCGGGGCTCGGCGAGGATGGTCGCGGGCGCGTTCAACGCGTTCACGAACGGTCTCACTTCGTCGATGCCCGCCAATGGCGGCACCGCGGACAAGAACGTGGACATGCTCATCGGTGGCCAGGCGGTCATCGAAGGCGTGATGATGCGTTCCCTGACCGGCTACTCGGTGGCCGTGCGCCAGCCCGACGGTGGCGTCGCCATCCGCAGGGAGAAACTGGCCACCGTCACGGCCAAGTACCCCTTCCTGAAGATCCCCGTTCTCCGCGGGTCGGTCGTGCTGATCCAGTCGCTGATCCTGGGCATGCGCGCGCTCAACTATTCGGCGAGCGTCTCCTCCGCCGGTGAAGACGGCCAGCCGGAGATGTCGAACTGGGCCATTGCCGGCTCGATGGCCATGGCCCTCCTGCTGGGGGTGGGCCTCTTCATTCTCGCCCCTCTCGGCCTGACCAACCTCATCCGCCACTACCTCCTGCCGGAGATGGGCAACTTCGCCTACAACGCCATCGACGGCGTCATCCGGGCGGTCTTCTTCTTCATCTACATCTGGTCCATCTCGATGATGGACGACATCAAGCGCGTCTTCCAGTACCACGGCGCGGAGCACAAGACCGTCTACACGTTCGAGGCGAACGAGGACCTGACCGTGGAGAATGCGCGCACGAAGTCGACGCTGCATCCGCGCTGCGGGACGAGCTTCCTGATGTTCGTCATGGCCATCTCGATCCTGGTCTTCTCCCTGATCCCCTCCAGCGCCCCCTTCGTGCTGAAGTTCGGCGCGCGCGTGGTCCTGATCCCGCTCATCGCCGGACTGGCCTACGAAGTCATCCGCTTCTCGGCGCGCCACCTGTCGAACCCGGTCTGCCGCGTTCTCATCCGGCCGGGCCTCTGGCTCCAGCGGATCACGACCAAAGAGCCCGACGACCGCCAGCTCGAGATCGCGCTCATCGCGCTCAAAGAGGCGTTGCTGTACGACGCCATCGAGCCCGAACAAGCCGCCGTCGCCTAGCCGGCGCGGCCGACAGCGCTGGTTGCGTGGCCTTCGCCACGCGCGGTGGGCCTGGGGCGGGGGTTCTGCCGCGCATGATTCAACCCAGTGAGATCGTATAGTGTGCGGGAGGGTGGGCCTCCCGCCAACCGTCAACCGCCAACCGCCCCACCATGTTCGACAAACTCGACGAGATCGAAAAGCGTTACGAAGAGCTGCAGCGGAAGATCCAGGATCCTTCCGTGGTGACGGACGTGTCCGCGTACCGCACCACCATGAAGGCCATCGCCGAGATCGAGCACGTGGTGGCCAAGTACCGCCAGTTGCGGGATGTGAAGAAGCGTCTGGCGGACGCGCACGACATGCTCCGCTCCGACGACGAGATGCGCGAGCTGGCGCAGATGGAGCTGGCCGAGCTGGAGCCGCAGGAACCGGTCCTGGAGGCCGAGCTGAAGGTCCTCCTGCAGCCCAAAGACCCCAACGACGACAAGAACGTCTTCGTCGAAGTGCGCGCCGGCACAGGGGGCGATGAGGCTTCGCTCTTTGCCGCCGAGATCATGCGCATGTACATCCGCTACGCCGAGACCCGGCGCTGGAAGGTGGACATCACCGACGCCAACTACTCCTCGGTGAACGGCATCAAAGACGCCATCCTGCAGATCGAAGGCGACAAGGTCTACTCGCGCCTGAAGTTCGAGTCCGGCGTGCACCGCGTGCAACGCGTCCCGGCCACGGAAACGCAGGGACGCATCCATACGTCCGCGATCACCGTGGCCGTGCTGCCGGAAGTCGAGGACATCGACATCGTCGTCAACGAGAAAGACCTGCGCATCGATACCTTCTGCTCCTCGGGGCCGGGCGGGCAGTCCGTCAACACGACCTACTCGGCCGTGCGCATGACCCACCTTCCCACGGGCGTGGTCGTCTCCTGCCAGGACGAGAAGTCGCAGATCAAGAACCGGGCGAAGGCTCTCAAGGTCCTCAAAGCCCGTCTCTACGACATCGAGCGTCTCAAGCGCGAGGCCGAGCTGTCCGCCCAGCGCAAAGGAATGATCGGCTCCGGCGACCGCTCCGAAAAGATCCGCACCTACAACTTCCCCCAGGACCGCGTCACCGACCACCGCATCGGCCTGACCGTCCACAACCTCCCCGACGTCATGAATGGCAGCCTCGACGTCGTCATCGAGCCCCTCATCGGCCACTTCCAGGCCGAGAGACTGCGCGAAGCCGTCGAAGCGCGGTAAGCCGTTCCCGCGG
>JBDTOZ010000589.1:0-4478 GCA_039932995.1 Acidobacteriota bacterium
GAAGACTTGACGACTCGAAGACTTGACGACTCGAAGACTTGACGACTCGAAGACTTGACGACTCGAAGACTCGACGACAAGACGACGAGACGACCCGACGTCCAAAGGAGAAGGAGCAAAGGAGCAAGGAGCGAACCCCCCGAAAACGGTGCTATCCTTTCCCTTCCAACTCACTCCGGGGGTCCGTCAACATGGCCGCGCGCAACAAACCGTACGAGCAGTTCGGTCCGTATCTGCTTTTCAAGAAGCTCGAGCAGGATTCGTTGGGCGATCTCTGGCGTGCCGGGCGGATCGAGAACGGCCAGGTGGGCTCGACGCTGGCGTTGCGGCGTCTGAGCGGCGGCAACCGGGCCACCCTCACCGCCGCCACCGAGGCGGTTGCGCAGCTTCTTCCGCGTCTCACCGGACCCTCCTTCGCGCGCGATCAGATCGCAGGCGTGGCGGACGGCGTTCCTTTCCTGGCCTGGGACTACGCGGGAGGACGTTCCCTGCGGTTCATCATCGATCGCGCACGGGGCGGGAAGGACCACTCCCCGAACCCTCTGCCCCTCGATCAGGCCATCGTCATCGCCGAAAAAGTGGCGCTCTCCCTCGCCACCACCGGCGACCTGCGCGACACCGCCGGCACCCGCCTTTCGCACGGCGCGCTCCTGCCGCAGTTCATCTGGATCAGCGATGACGGCGAGATCCGCGTGGCCGCGCAGCAGATCGCCGCAGGGCTGGTCCCCGCGCTGGCCGATCCGAAGGTCAACGCCGAGATCGGACGCTATTTCGCCCCAGAGCTCCGCACGTCGGGGCAGGCCCCGAAGAGCGCGGACGTGTACAGCCTGGGTGCCATCCTCTTTCTCCTCGTGACCGGACAGGAGCCCCCCGACGCGATGACGGCCAGCGCATTCGTGGCCGCGGTGCGGGCGACGAAGACCATGACCGGCGCACCGGTGCCCGACGACATCCGCGTCGTCCTCGACAAGTCCTTCAATCTCGATCCGTCGATGCGCTACGCGTCGGTCACGGACATGAAGCAGGCCCTCTCCGCCCTGGCTCATGGGGGCAAGTACTCGGCCTCGACCTTCAACCTGGCGTTCTATCTCAGCAACCTGTTGAAGAAGGAGATGGAGACCGAGACCGTCGAGCGCGACAAAGAATCGAAGCTCAACCTTGCGCCTTACCTCGAGGCGCCCAGGCCGGCTGCTGTCCCGGTGCCGCTCCCGGCGGCCAGAGAGGCGGCCATCGCCGTTCCGACGTTCGGAGCTTCGGACGAGCCGAAGAGGAAGAGCAAGCTTCCCATTGCCATCGCCGCCGCGCTCGTCCTGGCGGTCGTCGGGGGTGGCGCCTGGATCATGGCCGGTCGCAAGTCTTCGCCACCAGCGACCGCGACCTCCACGAACGCCCAGATGATTCCGACCGCGACGCCGGCGCCGAAACCGGTCCTTCCCGAGCCGATCATGGTCTCGGGTGGCGCGACTGGCACCGCTCCCGCGGCGACGTCCTCGGCCGATCCCGCGGCGCAGAAGCGCGCCTTCGAGGATGCCGTCCGGCTGAAACTGCAATCCGAGGTGGCCAAGCTCAACGAGCAGTACATGGCCGAGTTGCAACGCCAGCAGTCGAAGAACGCGCCGGTGGCAGCGGCCACGCCGGCCGTGGTCTCCTCTCCCGCGGACGACCGGCCCTCCGTCTCCGCTTCTCAGCTCGATCAGCAGCGTCGCGACGCGGCGCGCGAAGATGTTCCGGAGACCCGCGTGCCCGCGCCGGCTCCCATCCAGCAGACGCAGACCTCGGCGCCGGCGCCGGTCCCGCAACCCATCGCGCCGGCTCCCGCCCCCGCCCCCGTGGCCACAGTCCGCGAAGGCGACGTGGTCCTCTACACCGCTCTCGACTCCGCTCCCCGTGCCGTGCGTCCCATCAACCCCATCTATCCTCCGCTGGCTCGCCAGCAGCGCGTCGCGGGAACGGTTCTGCTCAGCGCGCTCATCAACGAGAACGGCGCGGTCTCGGATGTGAAGATCCTGCGGGGCATCAACCGCCTGGGGATCGACGACGCCGCCGTGCGGGCCATGAAGTCCGCGCGCTTCACCTCTCCCATGAAGGACGGCAAACGCGTCAAGACCTGGTGGCCTCAGACGATTCAGTTCCAACCCTAGCCGGCACGGCCGGCAGCGCTGGTTGGCCGCCGGCACGGCCGGCAGCGCTGGTTGGCATAGCCTTAGGCACGTACGGCAGCTCCGTCGGTGCGTCCTCGCGAGAACATTCTGCCGCGCACACTCCCACGCCGTCACGGCCGCTCTGAGAGATCCGGCACGGCCGCTCTCAGCGATCCGGGGACTACCGGGCGATCGGCGTCGCCCGGCAGCCCGTCGGCTCGGGAGCCCAGCCGATGTAGTCCAGTCGCACGCCGAGCGTGCGGCCGTCCGCGCCGAGACCCTGCTGGGACGGAGTCACGAAACGATCCGTCTCCATGACCAGCTCATTGTCCTGGGTCGAGCGCGATACGAAGTCGAGGCTTCGCTCGACGACGGATTCCCGCGCGGCGAAACGATCCAGCAACTGACCGTTCACCTTCACGACCACGGTAGGCGTGCCCTCTACGGCGTCGAGAGGAACGTAGTAGTGCAACGTCAGACGCGCGCATCCGGGAATGGGCGGCAGAATCGCGGAAGACCGGCTGCCCATCCAGCGCCACGTCCGCCCATCGTCTCCTTCGGGCTCATTCCACCCTTCCCCGAAACGAACGCGGGCGGATAGCTCCTCCACCGAGACTTCGAAATAGCGCTGGCGGGCGATCTCCCAGAGATGCCGATGCGGATACGCAAAGAGCTGGGCCTGTCCCGAGCTCCCCACGCCTTCCTTCAACACCCAGGCCTTCTGGTTGCGTGTCATGAGCAGGGGGGCCTCGTCGTTGAAGAGGCGTGGCCGGTAATCACCCAGCAGCAGATCGCTGTAAGGGCCCATGCTCCCGTGGACGTAGAGCGCGGTGTCTTTCGAAAGGTTGGCCCGGATCCAGTGGACGGCCTGCATCGGCGGCGAGTCCGTGGTCCGAACGACCTTCAACGCGGGAAGGGTCCACACGATCATCATCGCCAACAGACAGACGGCCATCCCCCCCTCGACGGCGCGTTCGGCGGAAGGTCTCCGGAGGATCGCAGCGACCCCCACGGCAGCGACGGATAGACCGCAGGCCGCCGCGAACGCGATCATCGGCGCCCAGGCGATGGAGAAGCGGCTCACGCTGTTGTGGTCCAGCATCAGCCATCCCACCAGGCAGAACGGACCGAAGATGGCCAGCAGCAGCACGATGCCGCGGCGACGGCCCAGCAGTCCGGCGAAGACTCCGAGTGTCACCAGCAGTGCGATGGGGATGTTGATGGGAAGGACGCGGTATGGCTTGATGAAGAAGTCATCGAAGAGCAGCGCCAGCGGCGGCCGGGTCGGGCTGCGGTACGAGTCGACGGCGGTGATGTAGGCGCTGTGCGCCGCGACGGTCTCGCGGTACGGCTGCCAGCCGCCACTGGCCTGAACCGCTCCCCCGTAGCCGGCCACGATGACGCCCAGTCCGATGGCGATGGCCCCCAGAGGCTGCAGCACCGACCGCGTGCTGCGCACCCGCAACCAGGTCGCAAGAAGCGCCGGAACGAGTCCCACCAGGAGATTCTGGGGACGGAATCCGGCCGCGACGCCGAGCACCAGTGCGCCGGCGAGATAGGCATTCCGATCGCGACAGCCCCGCAGCAACAACACCAGCGCGCACAGCACGAGGGCCAGGGAGGGGATGTCGCTGAACGCCGTGCCGCCGAAGAACCAGACGTTCGGAAAGAAGACGAGCAGCAGCGCGGCCACGTACGCGATGGAGAAGCGCGCCCGCAGCTCCACGCCGAAGAGAACCATCAGCGGAAAGAGGGCGCAGGCGCCGGCCAGGGTCACCAGTTGCAGCGAACGGAATTCGGAGCCCACCACGAGGTGAAGTCCCTTGGCCAGACCGATGAAGTAGGGAAAGCCGGGTGGATGGGGATGGTGCTGGGTGACGTCGTAAGCCCTCACGGCCGTCGAGAAAAGCGCTTCATCCCAGTCCCAGAGCGACCGGGCCAGCGCGGCCAGGCGGCTCAGAGCGACGATCACCGAGCCCAGCCAGACCAGGCGGCGCTGCATTGGGGAAAGCGGCTCGGGAGCCTCGCCGAGTTGCTTGAACCACTCCCGCATCCCTGTCTCTTTAGTCCTCGTGGTGAGCCGTTCGCCAACATACCACGTCGTCGGTTGGCGGTTGGCGGTTGGCGGTTGCCGGTTGTTGGTTGCTGGTTGTTGGTTGCTGGTTGTTGGTTGCTGGTTGCTGGTTGCTGGTTGCTGGTTGCTGGTTGCTGGTTGCTGGTTGCTGAGTGTGAGTGTGAGTGCCAAGTCTGAGTTGCGCGGCGGCTTCCACCGTCAACCGCCAACCGCCAACCGCCAACCGAACGAGGCATCATTCTCGCAGAATTGCCGCGGAACGA
>JBDTOZ010000590.1:0-11638 GCA_039932995.1 Acidobacteriota bacterium
GAAGCGCCCTCCCCTCCTTCTCAAAGTTAGCGCCTATGGGCATCCTGCCCGCGGTTAAAAGGGCCGGCGAATGCCGGCCCTTTGTGATCGTGAGCTGCCAGCGCCGCCGGCCGTGCCGCCCTAGGCCATCTTGCGGATTGCTTCCTCCACCTGTTCCGCGGTGGGGACCACCGGCTGGACGAGTTGGCCCTCGAGCCATTCGAACTCGCCCTTCATCATCTTCTGCACGACCTTGTAGGCCAGTTCGTCGTGGTTGTCGAAGAGCGTACGGAAGTTCTGGTCGATGCGTGTGCGGGCCTCGCGGCAGAACAGGTCCGCCAGCTCCAGTGCGTTCTCGTTCCCCTTCTTGGCCAGCATCGTCGCGTAGCTGATGGCCGCTGCCATGGCGAAGAGGTCCGTGCCGATGTCGACGATGCGGAACAGGACCATCTGCTTCCGCTCCAGCTTGGCTTGGAAGCGCACCATGGCGTGGAAGATCGAGCGCGAAACGTGACGCGACTGGCGCTCGAGGTAGCCCACGTGGGTCTGCAGGCGGCCGAACTCCCCATGTTTCGGGAAACGGCTCCAGCCCACATAGCGTGACGGATACCAGGTCGCGTAGAACGCACCGGCCTTCGCCGCCGCGGACACTTTCTCGCCGGTCGGAGTGTCGGGCAGGAGGATCTTGTAGCCGCGCTTCATGTGCGGGTCGACCGCCTCGCGGGCGATGAAGAGGTGCTGAATTTCGCTCGTCCCCTCGAAGATGCGGTTGATGCGCATGTCGCGCATGATCCGCTCCACGCCCACGGCCTTCTCGCCGCGCTCCTTGAGCGACGTCGCGGTCTCGTACCCGCGTCCGCCTTTGATCTGCACGAGGTGGTCGACGCACTGCCAGGCCACTTCCGTGTTGAAGAGCTTGGCCATGGCCGCCTCGAGCCGGAGGTCGACGGTGCCTTTGTCCGCCAGTCCCGACGTCAGCCAGACGATGGCCTCCATGGCGAACGTGTGCGAGGCCATCCAGGCGATCTTCGCCGCCACGGCCTCGTGCTTGCCGATCGGCAGACCCCACTGCACGCGCTCGTTGGCCCACTCGCGGGCGATTTCCAGCATGCGGCGGGCACCGGCCGCGCAGCCCGCGGGAATGGTCAGGCGTCCCGTGTTCAGCGTGATCAGCGCGAGCTTGAGGCCAAGGCCTTCACCCCACAGCAGATTCTCCTTGGGGATGTAGACGTCTTTGAAACGGATGAGCACATTGCCGATGCCACGCAGGCCCATGAACTGGCAGCGGTGCGCGACTTCGACGCCGGGCGTATCCATCTCCAGGATGAAGGCGGAGATCTGTTTCTTCTCCTTGCCCTTCACGACCTTCGGCGGGGTCTGGGCCATGACCACGATGAGCTCGGCCTTGAGGCCGTTCGTGCACCAGAGCTTCTCGCCGTTGAGAATCCATCCTTTGCCGTCTGCGGAAGGCACGGCCATGGTCTCCATCTTGGCCGGATCGGAGCCGACCCCCGGCTCGGTGAGCGCGAACGCGGAGATGGCTCCTTTGGCAAGACGGGGCAGATATTTTTTCTTCTGCTCCTCGGTGCCGAAAAGCTTGAGAGGCTGCGGCACGCCGATGGACTGGTGCGCGGAGAGCCAGGCCACGCTCGAGCCGCACCACGTGGCCACCAACCCGATGGCGCGGTTGTAGTTGGTGGCGCTGAAACCGAGGCCGCCGTACTCTTTGGGGATCTTCATTCCCCAGGCACCGAGCTCGTTGAAGCCCTTGAAGAGCTCGTAGTCGTACTCGCCCTTGCGGTCGATCTCGTCGGCGTCGACGTTCTCGGCCAGGAAACGCTCCAGGTTCTCCAGGAATCCGTCCGCCTCGGCCTTGTCTTCGGCCGGCTGTTCCGGGAACGGATGGATGAGATCCAGGTTCAGCTTGCCGAGAAAGAGATCCCCGACGAATGAAGGCTTTTCCCATTCCGTCTCACGGGAGGCCTCGGCGACCTCCATTGCTTCGACGGCGCCCTGAGTCTTGACTTCGGCCATGTGCAGCTCCTTGAATCACTGGGTTACAGGATCCGGGCCAGTATGAATGAATGGCCATTCAGTCGTCAATCGGGGGATGTGTGTTCCCGGCTCAGGTGTCGCCGGATGTTGCTGGTTACTGGTTGCTGGTTGTTGGTTGTTGGTGGGCCTGGATGAGCAACGGGTGTGCGGGTGGGTGGCAAACCAACAACCAGCAACCTTCCTACGCGCCGAACACACAAAGACAAACAGCGATAAAGTACCCGCGATGAATCCGGACGTCACCGCCTTAGCCACCACGGACGAGATCGAGCTGGATGAACACGGGGTTCTCAGTCCGGCGCGGCCATCGATCGATCGCGAGCAGTTGCAGCATCACCTGCGCGAAGCACTGCGATTACTGCACGTCGACCTTCAGGACGAGAACCTCATCGACACGCCGCGGCGGTGGGCCGAGTCCTTGACCACGCTGACCAGCGGCTATGACTACACGGACATCAAGAAACTGACCACGCTCTTTCGCAAGGCGTGCTCCGCCGCCGACGAGAATTGTCAGAACCTGGTGGTCATCGGGGGCACGTTCAAGACCCTTTGCGCGCATCACATCCTGCCGTTCTTCGGGCGTTTCATCATCGGGTACATCCCTGAGAAGATGATCATCGGCGCGTCGAAGATCCCACGCATCGTCGAAGTACACATGCGCCGCCTGCAGTCGCAGGAGCATCTCGCGCATGACGTCGCGGATACGATCCAGAAGATCCTCGAGCCCCGCGGCATCGCGGTCTGGATGGGCGGAGTGCATCTGTGCATGGTCATGCGCGGAGTGGAACAGGAGTCGTCGTTCATGGAGACCAATGTGCTGCGCGGCGAGTTTCTCCACGATGAGCGCACGCGGCAGGAGTTCATGTCCATCGTCAACCGCCGCGGCTCGCGGGACTGACTTCCACGGGTTTCGACCTCATCACGCCCGAGGCGCGGCGGTGGACGCCGCGCGGAACGGGTCTTGATAGCATGTGAGGGAATGATGAAGGTGTGCGAGCAGCATCGTCATGAACATCGGCAGTTGCCCTGTCCGTGGCCCGATTGCCCGAACAGTGAAGGCGCGGGCGAACGGCTGGACGTGCCCCGTCACGCGGGAGCGGGTGCCATGACGCAGGAAGAAGGTCACTTCGATGTGGCCCCTCCCCCCCGCGTCTTCAATCGTCAGGCGTGGACCTGCGAGAAATGCGCAGCCACCGGATGGACGTGGGTGGAAGCGGGCGCCGAGCCGAGACTGGATCGCTGTCCCCACCGCCGCCCGGGCACGGTCAAGCCACTCACACGGCGTTGAGGCGATCGCCTCCGGCAGAGCTGGCCAACCGCCGTCGCCGAAACTTATTCGCCTCTCGCGAGTCATACCTCTCGAAAGGAGTTTTCATGTTCACTCGTAAGCAGAAGTTCCCGTTCGGTAAGGTGGCCCTTGGGGTCGTTGCAGGCGCGATCACCGGAGCCGCGCTGGCCCTCCTCTACGCCCCGCTGACCGGCAAGAAGATGCAGAAGAAACTCGCCAACGTCACCGAGGACCTCATCGAGAAGGTCGGCGACACGGTGGGTGATGTGCAGGCGTCGGTTCGTCGCTTGGCCCGCGCGTAACTTTCCCCCGCCGAGGCCGCCTCGTTGTCGAGGCGGCCTCGCTTTTCTCAGGGCTTTCCGTCCGCGGAGGCAATGCTGGCCAGGAAGGCGGCCACCTCCGCACAGCGGGGATTGTTGGTCACCTCGAGCGACGTCTCGGCCCACCCTCGAGGAATTCCGTCGTACTGCTGATCCCTGGCGTTGATGTCCGCCCCCGCTTCCACCAGCAACCGCACCATCGGCAGGTCGCCGTTCCAGGCAGCCGAATGCAGTGCGGTCTGCCCTGATTGTGCCTCGGCGCGCGCGTTGACGTTTCCCCCTCGCGCCAGCAGCCATTCCACGAGAGACCGATGTCCAAAGTCGACGGCGGCCATCATCACCGAGTCGAGACGTGCGATGGCGCTGTCCGCCGCCACCAGACGCGAGAGCGTTTCGAGGTCGCCCATGCGCGCGTACTCCTTCGGCGCTGCGGGCACGCCGCGCTCCATGAGGTGCTGCACGAGCGGCTGACCCTTGGCCCCCATGCGGCTCATGGCGTCGATCGGCGTCGAGCCCCAACGATCGGCGGTGTCGGTCCGTGCCCCCAGTTCCAGCAGACGGTCGATGGCCCGAGGCGTCCGCGCAAAGGCCAGAATGGAGCCGCGGTTCGGGGCGACGTCGATGGACACACCCGAGCGCAGAAGCTCCTCCACGCGCTCGTCATCGGCCAGCATCAACGCCTCGACCAGTCCGATCCGCGCGCCGCGGCGGAGCAGCTCATCGCGCATCTCGGTCCCCTCCCGATTGATGGCCAGCATCAGGGGTGACCAGAGATCGTATTGATCGTTGGTGCCATCGACATCCGCGCCGTGCTCGAGGAGGAGGTCGAAGAGATCGCCACGGCCGCCTTCGATGGCCAGGTGCAGCGCCTGCGGCCGGCCGCCCCAGAACGGATGCGCACCGACCGCATTCACCAGCCGCGGGGCCGCCGTGAGCATGGCCCGAACGTCGTCGATCCGTCCCGCGCCGACAGACTGCAAAAACGCGTCGACGACCTGTTCGGCGGTTGGTGCGGGCGCGGGCGGAAGCTCCGGTTCCGCGGCCTTCGCTTCCACGAATGCCTTGAGTTTGCGCCAGCTCGCGAATCCGTGCTCGCGCGCAATCTCGAGTTGCGCGAGCGCCAGCTTCGTCTGCGGTGCGTTGGCGCGTAGTTGGGAGAGTCTGTCCTTGGCCGCTTTGCGGAGCCATTCCAGACTGGGACGTGGGGGGAGTGAAGCCGACATCGACACGCCTTCCTTCCTGTACGCCCGGCGTCCGCGTCACTCGGGCAGAAAGAAGGTCGATGATTCCGGGGAACAGGCGGGTTCCACCCTTTTCGCGGACCGAAGGCTGCCTGTACGGCCACCCTGAATGTAATGGCGGTCGCCCCGAGCGTCAAGATGGAGTCGCCCCTTGCGGGAGCGAACGAGCATGCCGCGTGTTCTCACGACCCGTGCGGGTCATGACGACTCGGTCTGGCGCGTCGTAATGACCCGCACCGCAGGAGCCTGCTGTCACGGCACACCGTGGCACCGGCCATGAAGCCTCGCCGTGTCATCGACCCATGAGTACCCCGCGCAGTGAGCGGGTGTCCGTTCCCCGCGTCGGATCCATTCGGGATCCATTGACGGTTTCTGACGAGTCCCCGGTCCGACGTTCTTCCCCAAATTCGATCGTTGCAAACAGGGTACTGGCGGCGCTGTGTCCAATCACGGAGCAGGACGCCGAAATCGCCGGGCCAGTCCGCCGGCAAACATCAGCAAAAGGAGTCTTCGATGAAACGAGTCACGGTTGCCCTGCTCTTGATGCTCTCCACCATCACACTCTCCGCGCAAATGCGTCGTCGCGCGGTGCGCACTCCCACCCCTCCACCCACGACCGGGCCCTTGGCCGGCGAGGCCCTGGCCGGCCTGACGCTGAGTCAGCGCTCCGCCTTTGCGGACGGCCTCGCGGATTTCCGTTCGGAAGAGGAACTGATCGACGGACTCGGCCCCGTTTTCAATGAGCGTTCGTGCGCGGCCTGCCACAGCGTGCCTGCGGTCGGTGGAGGAAGCACCCGCTCGGTGACCCGTTTCGCGAGGCGCAGCCAGGGACTCTACGATGCCCTCACCGCGCTGGGCGGCTCCCTTCGACAGGACCACGCCATCGGAATTGCCGACGGCTCGTCGCACGTCTTCCTTCCTGAGACCGTGCCGGCCAGCGCCACGATCGTGGTCCAGCGACGCACCACGCCGCTCTTCGGACTCGGCTTCGTCGACGCCACGCCCGATGCCGCATTCGTGGCCTTGGCCGCGACCCAGGCGGCCCGCCGCGACGGCCTGACCGGCCGCGTGAATCTCGTCGACAACATCCGCGCCGGCATGAAGACCGTGGGGAAATTCGGTTGGAAGTCTCAAGTGCCGACGCTCTTCCAGTTCTCCGGCGATGCCTACGTGAACGAGATGGGCATCACCACGCCGGACTTTCCTCAGGAGAGTTGTCCTCAGGGAAATTGCGCCGAGCTGGCCTTCAACCCCATGCCCGGTGTGAACGACGACGGCGCCGGTCCCGTGCTCCTCACCAATTACATGACCCTGCTCGCGGCCCCTCCGCGCGGCCCACAGAATCGCGACACGGCGGACGGCGAGACCACGTTCGAGCGCATCGGCTGCAACGCCTGTCATGTCGCCACCTGGCAGACCGGCACGAGCCCGATCGCCTCGCTCGACCAGAAAACGTACCACCCCTACTCCGACTTTCTCCTGCACGACATGGGACCACTCGGGGACGACATCGAGATGGGGAACGCCACAGGAAAGGAGTTCCGTACAGCGCCTCTGTGGGGACTGCGCTTCCTGACCACCTATCTCCACGACGGGCGGGCCACCAACACCGAGCAAGCCGTCCTTGCGCACAATGGGCAGGGTCGTGCGGCGCGGGACCGGTTCGCGGCTCTGACGGGAAGCACGAAGTCAAGATTGCTCGCTTTTCTTCAGTCTCTTTGACATGGCACGATCGTCATTCGGCCAAGGTCAGGACTCTTCGATCACCGAATGCACTCGCAGGCGAGGACGCCGGCGTTCCGTTTCGCGGGACGCCGGCGGTCCTGAAGTTCTCCGACGGCGATCTCGATCCGAAGCCGGTCAGCCGTCTTCCGGCATTCACTGCAGTTTCTTCGGAGTGAGCCCGTTCTCCTGGCAGTACCGCAGGTAGATCTCGCGTAGAGAGGCAGCCGTGTCGCGGCGGAGCACCTGGTCGTCGTCGTCGAGATACTCCATCGCTCCGAACGAAATGATGGGCACGATCACGGGCTCGTCGCCCAAGGCCATCCACGAGTCGACGTTGCCGGTGGGCTCGTACACATAAGAGCCCGGGCCCGCGATCTCTCCGCTCTCGATGAGCTGCCTCGAGCCGCTGAGATTGAAGGCGTGCCCCTCGCCGAGATGGCGGTGGCGCGGAACGATCGTTCCAGGTTCAAGGCGCAGGAGCAGGGCCCGTCCCCGGTCGTTCGGAAAGAACCGCAATGGTTTGAAAGACTCGCCCGGTCCGAGCGGAATCCAGGGCATGGAGGCGACATCGAGCCATTGAGAGGCGTAGTGCGCGGGAAGGTTCATGAGCATTCCTTTCGACGTCCATCATCGCTCCACCGCGGCGCCGGTTGCGAACGTGGCTACCTTCCCACAATTTGCGGCAACTGAAGTGAGCGCACTCCAAAGCGATGAAGAGCGCCGGTCTGCCGGCGCTCTTCATCCGAGGGTGTCGCTAGAAAAGAAACCGCACCTGAACCTGGTACATGCGCGGGGGATCGACGTTCGCGAACGCGGGGAGCGCGGTGGCGCTCGTGCCGGTGGCCACGAGCTGACCGAACGTCGGATTGGGCGTGGCCGTGTCGCCGTAGACCGTCTGCCCGCGGCCGAGGTAATTGCCGTGGTTGAGGAGATTGAAGCCCTCCAGACGGAGCACGACGGTCGGCAGGCCCGCGTGCGTGATGCGACCCTCCAGAAACGCGCCCACGTCGGAGGTGCCGGTGCCGCGAAACGCGGACTTTTTGATGACCTCTCCGTCGATGACCGGACGGTCGTTGTTCGCGCCGTCTCCATTGTTGTCGATGCCGGTGGTGGCGTTGAACGGACGGGCCGAGGCGAACTGCCCGAGCACGCCGGCCGTGACGTTCAACGGCAGCCGGTAACTGAACGTCACCACCGCCCGGTGACGCTGATCGACGAGGCTCGGTCCGCGCTCATCCTCGCCGAGACGCGAGAGGATGTTTTGATTC
The DNA here is from genome assembly GCA_039932995.1 of Acidobacteriota bacterium. Lineage (GTDB taxonomy): Bacteria > Acidobacteriota > Thermoanaerobaculia > Gp7-AA8 > Gp7-AA8 > QHVT01. The sequence continues at coordinate 7,877 of JBDTOZ010000590.1, forward strand.
GGACCGGCACCATTGCCGTCCGGCTCGAACGTATTGGTGGCCTTCGACAAGGTGTAGCTGAGCGACGCGAACATCCGCGAGCTGCCGCGATACGTGACCTGTGTCTGCAGTCCGTCGTAATCGGCCTCGCCGAGATTTGTGAGCACGTTGACCTGTCGCACTCCACCGGCGGCCGGCAGAATGGGACGGGTGGCGTTCGCATTGGCCACCGTGCGCACCTGGCCCGGGGCCGTGCGATCGAACGCCGACGGCGCATTCAGATCGACCGAGCGATCGAGATCGCTCCAGTGCTGGTGCACGAAGTCCGCACCGACGAACAGGCCGTGCAGGAATTCACGCTCCGCTCCGAGAGACGTGACCTGACTGCGAGGATTCACCAGCTCGTCCGGATAGTTGGGGAGCAGGTCGAAGTTCAAGCCGTATTTCGCAAACTGCGCTTTGTAGAAGTCCCGCTGTCCCGCACGAATGGTGATGTCGCGCGCCGGCAACTGCGAGGCCGGCAGATTGCGCGGGTCGAGCGCGAGCGGAAGGCAGGCGCCGGTCAGACAGGTCGGAAAGCCGAGCTGACCCGGGACCGCCGTGTACGTGGTCAGCCCATCCAGGCCATTGACCAGATAGCCGGCCACCGCATTCGAGCGGATCTGCGTGTAATACATGCCGTAGCCGCCGCGGATGGCCAGACGCGAGTCGCCGTTCGGATGCCAGCCGAAGCCCACCCGCGGCGCGAAGTTCTTGGTGGCGTCGGTCAGAGTCTGGCGGTCGTAGCGCAGTCCGGCGTCGAGAGTGAGGTCACGCCAATGAATGCTGTCCTGCACGAAGGCCGTGTAGAGCGATTGCGTCAGTTTGTAGCTGCTGATCCCGAAGTCGATCGGCTGGGTGTATTGCTGCACGTCGGCCAGCGTCAACTGGTCGAACGGGGCGGTGGTGGTGTTTTTGAAAGTGAACGTGCCCAGGATGGGCGTGCCCGGCTCGCTGCCCGTGCCGCCGGAGGTGTGACGGATCGCGCTGCCGCCGAAACGGAGGTAGTGATTGCTTCGTGACCAGGAGAGCGTGTCCGAGAGCTGGAACTGGCGCCCATACAGGTCGGAAGCCCGCGACTGGCCGATGGTGAAGGGCACGGAGCCGGAGCGGGTGTACGTGGTCGAGAGCGTCCCCGCCTCCCACTTCGTCACCGGATCGCCGTTCAGATAGGCGAAGCGCGCCTCATTGAGGACGTTCGCGCTGAAGACCGCGGTCTCGTTGACCTGACCCGTCCAGGCACGGCGCGAGTAGCGGCGCGCGACACTCGGCGCGTTCGTGCCACCCACCGCATCCTGCGGGTTGTCATCCGACATGCGGTCCAGGTTCACGCGCGCCAGCAGCGATTGACTGGGAGTGATCGTATGGTCGACGCGGCCATTGAAGAGCGTCTGTCGGTAATGGCCGGTGTACGAGAGATCGCCATCCGCCGGCAGCAGAAAGGCCGGCAGAGAACTGGACAGGAACGTCGTGCGATCCTGCTCGGTGAAGTCCGCGGCCGCGAAGAAGAACGTGCGGTCGCGCACCAGCGGTCCCCCGATCGAGGCCGAGTACTGATTCAGTTCGTCCGGGATGTCCACCGGGTTGATCCCGTCGAGCGTGGCCGGCGTGACGCAGTTCGGCGCGGAGGAGGGACAGAAGCCGTCGGTCGAGAACCGCTTGGCCTGCCCGCTGCCCGGACGGGTCAGGAACAGCACATCGCCGTGCAGCTCATTCGTTCCCGACTTGGTGACGATGTTGATGGCCGGACCGGCCGTCCAACCGTACTCGGCGGAGAAGGCATTGGAGAGCACCGACACTTCCTGGACGGCGCCCAGCGGCACCGCCGCGATCATCGTCTGCCGGCCCCAGGCTTCGTCATTATTCGCGCCGTCGAGCGTGAACGTCGTCGTGCGGCGCGAGCCCGCGCCGGTGATGAAATACGTGGCGTTGACGAAGAGGTCGCCCGTGCCTTTGCCGGAACGGAACGCGGAGTTGAGGAGTGGCAGCGAAGTGATCTTGCGCCCCAGAATCGGCGTCTCTTCGATCTGCCGGCTATCGAGGCGGCTGCCGATCTGCGGATCGGCGCGTACGCCTTCGACGGTGCCGAAGACGGTCACACCAGCGCTCTCCGTGCCCACGTCGAGCTTCATCCGCAGAGTCGCGGTCTCCCCTGCGCGCAGGGCCACGCCCTCACGCAGTTCGTTGCCGAATCCTTCTTTCGAGATGGCCACGGAATAGGTTCCGGTCAGCGAAAGCGCGGCGATGGTCGCGCTTCCGTCGGCTCCGGACCGGACGTTACGCACGGCTCCGGTGGCGGTGTTGGTCACCGCGATGGCGGCGTCCGGGACGACCGCCCCGGTGGGATCGACCACCTCGACGATGAGGGTGGCCGTGTTGGGGGTCTGCGCGGCGAGAGGTGCCGCGAGGGATGCAATCAACAAAAACAACAGAACTGCTGATGAGACGCAGGTCTTCATCTCGTTTCCTCCGAGTGACGTGTGGGAGTTCCGTCAGGCGCGAGGCGGTGCGGAGTCTCACGCGGAGGGACTGCCTCTGCGCGACCTCACGGGACAACCAGGCTCGGCCAACCAGCGCTGCCGGCTGTCCCGCCTAGATGTTCCGGCGTCGGCAGAGGAGGAGCAGGTCGACGGACCGCGCGAGCTTCTCGACGCGGCTCGTCTGTGGGCGAGGTGCGTCGAGCGGCGCGCAGGAGGGGTGATCCTCGAGGTCACTGTCGCCCGGCGAGAGCAGCGTCTCGGTCTCGTGTTGAACGGGAGCGAGCGAATGGAATGCGGGTGGATGTGCGACGGAGGACGATCGCTGACGGAGGCCGGAGCCGTTCCGCGCGCCTTCCGTCCAGGCCAGGACGCCGCGGTCGCCTTCGCGAGCCGCTTCTCCCTCTCCGAGCCCGAGCGGCTCAGGGAGGTTCTCTTCCGCATCAGGGTCGCGGACGATCGAGAACCGTTCCCGTGCCTCGAACCCCGTCTCCCGCTTCTCGTCACCGACGCGAATGAGAATGCGCGCATCACGGGTCTCGACGTTGGGGACGACGAACGTGAACCGTTGCAGCTCGATGTCGAGGTGAGGCGTGACGCGAAAGGCGTAGTACCTGCCGCCGTCCACCGACAGAAACGCTTCCCACTCCTCGGCGGCCGCAGGAAGCGAAGTACCAGACCAGTGCAACTCCGCGACCGAGCCGCCCCGCAAGGTCGCGCCGTGCGCCGGCGCAAGCAGACGCACAGCATCCGCGCGCGCAATCGTCGATGCGAGCGCCAGCACCGCAAGCACCAGAAACCTCCGGCCCAGTCGTGACACGAAGCGGGCATGATCCCACGGGGAGCACCAGAGCGCCAACAAGCAGAATGGAAGCGACACAAGCGAACTGCGCCGCTGACGGCCGCTGCGCCATGGCTCATCGCGCCAAGACACTCCGGTAAGGTGCCGCGGGCATCCCGCCCGCGGTTGGACTTTGTTCTGTGGAGCGGTGGACTTGAGTCCACCGGGCACTCGCGAGCAGTGAGCCGTGTGAGTTTTCTCGCCACACTCGCGCTCGAGAGCCGCGACGGGCAGAGGGGCCGACCTCGCGAGAGCGACGGCCATTCGACGCAGAAGTGCACCGGGCGGTGGACTCTCGTCCGGTGGAGCGGTGGACTTGAGTCCACCGGGCACTCGCGGGGAGTGAGACCGTGAGCCGTGTGAGTTTCTCGCCACGCTCGCGCTCGAGAGCCGCGAAGGGCAGAGGGGCCGATCCTCGCGAGAGCG
>JBDTOZ010000591.1:0-11528 GCA_039932995.1 Acidobacteriota bacterium
GAGTCCGTTCGTTCCTGTCTTGCCAAAGGCCGTGGAGCTCCAGCACGAACGATGCTCCACAGACAACCAGCAACCAGCAACCAGCAACAAAACAAACAGCAGCAAGATCACAGCTCCGGCATCCTCCCGGTCGCACCAGGTAGCCGTTTCCGATTGGCGTCCAGCGTCACGTACTCCAACTCCGTGCCCAGACGCGCGGCGCGGAGCATCAGTCCGCCGCGGGCCATGTCCCCGAGGCCGGCGAAGGCGGAGGGGAAGCGCAGCTTGTCGCCGAGGATGGGATGGAGCACGTCGACGTACTTGCCGGTGGCCACACTGCCGAGGAGCACCAGTTGCGCGTCCGGCTCGGAGTGGAGCGCGTGGGCCAGAGCCTGCGCATGTTCGCGCAGAGGCTTCACGTAATTGCGAGTCGAGACGTCGATGTCGATCCGGCGCATCCGCTTCATCCGTTCCTCGGTGATGCGCCAGTCCGGAGTCACCAACCCATAACCGGAAGTGATCACGAACACGCCCGGACCCTCCACTGACGGACACGGCACCGCGAAGCGGCTTGCATACGCGAGCTTCCCGCGGAAATAGAGCGCGCTCGTGAACGCGAACGCCGGCCCGATCTCCACCCCCTCGGCGGTCTGATACTGGCGAGCCAGCTCGAATTTGGCCCGCGGCGACATCAGTTGCCTGGCGCGCAGCCCGTTCAAGGAAGCCGGCGAGAGCAGGAAGAGAAGAGGAGGCATCAGGAGCTCGACTTCCTGGCCGCCTCCTCGACGGCGCGGCGCCGCTGTGCCTTCATCGGACCGAGCTTCGCCAGCACCGCCGCACGCACGTCATCGTCCCACGGAGTGCCCGGGTCGTATTCGATCGCCAGCCGGATCTCCTCGGCCACCCGCTTGCCGTGGATCTCCTCGGCGATGCGCAGCGCGATGTCGATCCCCGCCGTCACCCCGCCGCCCGTGATCCGATTGCCGCTCACCACCACGCGCTCCTCTTTCGGCCAGGCCCCGAAAGCCTGCAGAAACTCCATCGACGCCCAATGCGTGGAAGCCTCATACCCGGCCAGTAGGCCCGCGGCACCGAGCAGCAACGCGCCCGTACAGGCCGAGGTCACCCAGCGCGTGTGCTCCCCGTGGCGTTTCAGAAACGCGAGCAGCTCCTCATCCAGCATCGCCTCGTTCACACCGACGCCGCCTGGGACGAACAGCACATCACACCAGGCCAGATCGCCGAACGTGGCCGTCGGCACGATGGCCAGCCCGCCTTCACTCTCCACCGGATCCGGCGTCGCCGCGACCAGATGCACCACCGCCTCCGGCATGCGATGAAACACCTCGAACGGCCCCGTGAGGTCGAGCTGCGTGAGATTCGGAAACAGAACACAAGCGACCTGCATCCAAGGATCTTATCGCGTGCGGAAGAGCACGTCGCGCCGGCGGCTTCACCGTCTTGGCGGTGCTACTCTTTCGCATGCGGTGGCCGCGGCTAGCGGCAAACCGTTGGACGGCAAGGAGACCTCATGACGGTCAAGCGGATGGACAACGTCGGCATCGTGGTCGAAGACCTCGACGCCGCCATTGAGTTCTTCACCGAACTTGGCCTCGAGCTCGAGGGACGCGCCCCCATCGAAGGACCCTGGGCAGATGGCGTCACTGGACTGCGGAACCAGCGCGTGGAGATTGCCATGATGCGTACGCCGGACCGTCACAGCCGGCTCGAGCTGTCCCGATTCCTCGCGCCCCCTGTGGTCGCCGATCACCGCCGCGCCCCGGTGAACGCTCTCGGTTACCTGCGGGTCATGTTCACTGTGGAGAATATCGACGATACGCTGGCCCGGCTCGGCAAACGCGGCGCGGAGCTCGTCGGCGAGGTGGTCCAGTACGAAGAAGCGTATCGGCTCTGCTACATCCGGGGCCCCGAAGGAATTCTCCTCGGCCTTGCCGAAGAGCTCGGGCAGTAGGCTTCCCGATGAGCACGGCGGCGTCATGGCTCTGGAATGCTGAGCTCACGACATATCTTGCGCGCCAACGAGTTCGGAATCTCTACGTGCCGTGGAACGGCTTCGATGTGTCCAGTACTCGGGTTACACCAGAGCTCGGGGTCGGCGTCTCTTGCCCAGAACTCAATAAACCGCTTAGCGTCTGGAAATCGTCGTGAGAGTTTCGCATGGTCTTTCTCAGAACAGCCCCACTCTCGTTCGGGTCGCGGCCAAAGGTGCGCTGCGAACGCGCTGATGATGCTGGAAATGGTTGGCCGCCGGCAGGAGTACCGCGATCTGCCCACTTCGTGTGAGCCCCTCACCCATCCAACAGCGAGGCACTGAACGGCGACTGGCCGCCGAGCGATGTGCGGAAGGACCAGAGCGCGGCCGCGACGAGGGCCAGCAACGGAATGAGGTTCACCGCCTGCCATCCGCCCACGGTGTAGAACGGGAAGTGAAAGACGGTATGGAACGTGGCCTGAGTCATGGCGATGGCCAGCAATCCGTAGCGCGCGGTGACGAACACGATCATCACCGTGATGGCGATGGGAAGGAGATCCAGCGTTCCGAGGGCGAAATAGAAGCCGAGCATCATCACCAGACCAAGCCCCGCCACCGCCAGCATCCGACGGCGCAGCACGAGCATGAACGCCACCAGCACGACGAGCAGGACGAATCCCTCCAGCGCTCCGGCCGACAGCGACCCCAACACGTGACCCAGCGCGAAGCGCACGCCGCGCAACGACTCGACCCGGCCGCCGAAAGGAGGCCGGTCGGACACCCCACTCCGGAGCCACAGCGAGATCGCGATCAGAGCGGGATGGGCCACGCCCACCAGCATGCCGATCAGCACATCGCGGCCGATCATCGGATCGCGGACTTTCCCTGACAGCAGACGGGTGGAGGCGATGAGCGTCGCCGGCCAGCGGCGGCGCACGAACGGCTCCAGCGCGAGATAGAGCACGAAGACCACCCCCGCCCAGAGCAGAGCATCCGCGATGGCGCGCTGAATCACCAACACTTCGTGCATGCCCGACGGTTGATGATTTGCCGAAAGCAGCGTGGCCGCGAGCTCGGCCAGGAACATGAACGCCGCCATGCGCCAGGCGCTGGAGCGGTCGCCGCGGCGTGCACGCAGGTTGTGCCAGGCCAGCAGGAGTCCCAGCAAAAGAACGATCACGAACACCACGATGACGAAGATCGCCAATGCCGGTCGTGCGAACGGGACGTTGGCCATCGTCGCGTTCTCCCACGCACCGGTCACGCGGAAAAAGACAGGGCGGCCACGCCAGGACGCCGCCTCCACGTGGATGGGCGTGCCGTCATCCGGATGTCGCCCGCTCCACGCGGCCCGCGCATCCATCGCGGACGGGGGAACCAGCCGTGGTGTGGCTGCGGCCAGCGTGCGCGGATCGAGGCCGGCAGCAGCGAGAAGCGGCTGCCAGTCCGGCGGTTGTGGTTTGGGATTCTGGAGAGGCGGCGCGGCCAGGGCCACCAGCCGGCCACGGCTGTCGATGTCCACTCGCGCGGTGCCGGGACCTTCGTCTTCCGGAGCGCCGGGAGGCCGCGGCTCGGCCCCTTCGAACCGCGTGAAGGTGACCGGCGCGATCCCCTGGCGCAGACGCTCCCACTTGTTCGGGGTGCGGATGGCATCGGCGGTCCAGCCGATGTAGTTCTCTTGAAAAGTGAAGGTGTGGCTCGCGTACGGCTGCTCGGGAATGCCCACCGACCGCAGGATCGTGGACGTCCGTTCCGCCAGCACCTCCGGAGACTTTGAGAACCCGGCGTATTGCCCCATCGCGAACCGCTGCTTGCCGGCCAGCACCAACCCCGTGAGCAGCAGCACCGCCACGAGCATCGTCCAGGCCTGCCACGGTTTCAGGCTTCCCTCGGCGCCGGCGGCGGCCACGATGCGCGGCGAGGGCGTCTCTCCGGCGGCCATGGCCGCGGCCAACGGATCGCCTCCAGGTAGCGATGCGATGACCTCGCGCGCCGAACTCGGCCGCTGCGCCGGGTCATGGGACAGGCAGCGCAGGATGACGCGGTCGACCGCCGGGTCGATGTCACGGATCACTTCTGAAGGCGTCGTGATCTGGCTGCTGATCTCCCGCACACGCTCGGGCAACGTGCGCGCGTTGTGGGCGCGCTTGCCGGTGAACAGCTCGTACATCACCAGACCGAGCGCATAGAGGTCGCTCTGGATGGTGGCCGGTTGTCCGTCCAACTGCTCGGGGGCCATGTAGGCCGGCGTCCCGGAGATGGTGCCGTCATCCTCTCCCGCGGCCAGGGCCAGGCCGAAATCCATGACTCGCGCGTCGCCGCGAGCGTCGACCATGACGTTGGCCGGCTTGAGGTCGCGGTGCAGAATTCCTTTGGTGTGCGCGGCCATCAGACCGGCCGCGATGCCGCGCGCGATCTCGACGGCTTTGTCGTGCGCGAGACGGCCGATGCGGCGCAACAGACGCGAGAGATCCTCCCCATCGACATACTCCATGGCCACGAAGTGGGCGCCTTCCCAGTCGACGATGTCGTAGATGTGACAGACGTTGGGATGGGCGACCTGGCGCCCGAGGCGCACTTCGTCGTGGAGGCGGCCGAGGAGAGTGGCGTCCTTCGCCAGACGGGCCGGAAGGAACTTGAGGGCCACGGTCTGGTTGAGCTTCGTGTCGTCGGCGCGGTAGACCTCTCCCATGCCGCCACTGCCCAGGATGGAAGAGATGCGGTAGCGGCCCGCGACGATCGTCCCCGGCGCGAACTGCACCTCCGCACCACGGCGTGGAAGCGCATAAGGCGTGGCATCAGACGCCTGCCGCGCCGTGGCATCAGGATCGGGAGTGGTCATGGTTTATGCGGATACGAATGGGATGGAGGGATTGTAGCGCCGAGGGAGACGCAGGTGAGGGCGAGGAGTGGAATGTATTCACTCCACCAGGTTGCATCAAAGCACTTTGCCCACTAAAGTGCGGTCCAGCGCCGCTCCTCCATTCAATCCGGCCAGCGACAGGAACCGATGGAATTACACATTCGCAACGTGTCCAAGACCTATCCCAACGGTGTCCAGGCGCTGAAGAACGTGAACCTCACCATTCCGGCGGGGATGTATGGCCTGCTCGGACCGAACGGTGCCGGCAAGTCGACCCTGATGCGCATCATCGCCACGCTTCAGGAGCCGGACGCCGGAACCATTCACCTCGGCGACCTGGACGTCGTTCAGGAAAAGGACCGGGTGCGGGAAACGCTCGGCTACCTGCCGCAGGAGTTCGGCGTCTATCCAAAGGTGAGCGCGGAGAAGTTGCTCGAGCATTTCGCGATCCTCAAAGGAATCCTCGACCGTCGTGCGCGCAAGGAGACCGTCGAAGCGCTCCTCCGCCAGACGAACCTATGGGACGTCCGCAGGCAAAAGCTGGGCGGCTACTCGGGCGGTATGCGCCAGCGCTTCGGGGTGGCCGTGGCGCTGCTCGGCCATCCGAAGCTGATGATCGTGGACGAGCCGACGGCCGGCCTCGACCCAGCCGAGCGCGTGCGCTTTTTGAACCTGCTCAGCGCGCTGGGTGAGAACAGTGTGGTCATCCTCTCGACGCACATCGTCGAGGACGTCTCCGAGCTCTGTACGCGGATGGCGATCATCGACCGCGGCGAAATTCTGCTCGAGACCGAGCCGCTGAGCGCCGTCCGGGAGTTGAAGGGGCGGATCTGGCGTCGCGTGATCGAGCGCGGCGCGCTTGCGGAGGTGGAACGGCAGCACCGGGTCATCTCGACGAAGCTCCTCGGCGGCCGGACCCTCGTGCACGTCTATGACCATGCATCGCCCGGCGCGGCGTTCGAGCCCGTCGAGCCGGATCTCGAGGATGTCTACTTCAGCATCATGTCGGACCAACACGGCCGGCGCGGCGAGTGACTCCGCGCCTCCGCGTGAATGCACAAACAACCAATGAACAACCCTGCGACAAGGAAGTGGCTGGAAATCGTCCGGTTCGAGCTGGTCCACCAGCTCCGGCGCAGGTCGACCTGGATCTTCTGCGGCGTGTTCCTGATGCTCCTGCTCGGGCAGACCAACGGGCAGGTCATGGAGGCGCGCGATCGGGCCATCCTGTTCCACGCGCCGCTCTTCATCGCGCAGAGCAGCGCCGTCATGGCCCTGATCGCTCTGCTGATCATGGCAGGAATGACCGGCGATGCGGCCACGCGCGACATCGAGACGCGACTGGAGCCGCTGATGCACGCCGCGCCCATCGGCCGAGCCGTCTACCTCGGGGGCCGCTTCTTCGGTGCCTTCACCGTCAGCGCGCTGCTCCTGTTGATCGTGCCTCTCTACCTCCTGCTGGCCCGATTCGTTCATCCGGAACTGACCGCGCAACTGGTCGGGCCCTCGCGGCCGGCGGCTTTTCTTCAGACCTATGTCCTGTTGACCCTGCCCAACGCGTTCGTGGCCGTGGCGTTGATGTTCGCGCTGGCCACGCTCATGCGACACAGCGTGGGCAGCTACGCCGGCGCGGCCCTGGTGGTTGCCGGGTCGATCCTCAGCACCCAGATCCTCGGGAGAATGCAGGGGCGCTGGGAACTGGCCTCCCTGTTCGATCCCGCCGGCCACACCTCGCTCGAATTGATGGCCCGAACCTGGTCGCCCGCGGACCTGAACACCCGCCTGGTCGGGTTGGGCGGAGGCCTGTTCTCGAACCGGCTGTTTTGGCTCGGCGTGGCCTGCGCGCTGCTCGCGTTCACGTACAGTCGCTTCCGCTACGGCGATGAGCGGGCAGGACGCAGGGCTCGCGCAGGGACGCTCGTCCATGGCCCTCTCCCTTCTCCGGAAGTTGTTTACGCAATCCCTTCCCCCCCGCGCCCTGCGCCCCGCGCCTTGATTCGCGTGCGGCAGACGCTGGCCATGACCCGCGATTCGATGCGGGAGATGACCACCCGTTGGAGCTGGCTCGTGCTGCCTTACCTGGCCTTCCAGATCATCGTCGGTCTCGGCGAATTGAACGTGCGCGGGACGCCCGTCCTGCCCACGACCGGTCGCGTGCTGGCGGCCTTTTACGACCTGCCGCCCCCTTTCATCATCAGCATCTTCCTGTTCGCAATCCTCTCCGCCGGAGAGCTGGTCTGGCGCGAGCGCGACGCGAACATGGCCGCCCTGTCCGATGCCGCGCCGGTACCCAACTGGGTGCGATTCGCCGGCAAGCTGCTGGGGTTGTGGACCGTGATCGTCGCGCTTCACGCGATGCTGATGCTGGCGGACATGGTCATGCAGGTCCGGCTGGGTTGGTACGACTTCGATCCGCTCCTCTACGTCCAGGTGCTGTTCGGACTGCAGTTGATCGCTCCGCTCGTGGTCGCGTCGGTGGCACTGTCCGTACAGGTCCTTGTGAACCAGAAGCACGTCGGATACCTGGCGGTGCTGGCGCTCCTCATCGGTTGGATCGTGGTCGCGAAAACGTTCGGCATCGAGCACCCCCTGCTCTTCCCCTTCGCGTCCGCGGGATGGCGCTACTCACCGATGAGCGGCTTCGCCCCGTACGCGGGTCCGTTCCTGGCGTTCATGTCGTACTGGGCGGCGTGGACGCTGTTGCTCGCCATCGCGGCGGGATTGTTCTGGGTGCGGGGCGTGAAGCCTGGGCTCCGTGAACGCGTGCGCCTCGCGTGGCAGCGCTTGCCCGGCCGTACGGCCGCCGCGGCAACGGCGGCGCTGGGCCTCGTGCTGCTCCTGGGCGGATTCCTTTTCTACAACACCAACATCCTCAACGAGTATCAGGACAGCGCCACGCGCGCGCGGAAGCAGGCCCAGTACGAGCGGCGATACGGGCGGGATGAAGACGCGCCGCAACCACAGGTGACGTCGACGACGCTGCACGTGGAGCTCTACCCCGAACGGCGCGCGGCCGAGGTGCGCGGCGTCGATACGCTGGTGAACAGGACGGCGCATCCGATCGACACGGTCCACGTCACCGTCTCTTCCGCGGTCGACACAGACGCAATCGACTTCGATCGTCCGGCGCGCGCCACACTCGACCACGAGCTGGGGTACCGGACCTACGTGCTCGCGCAAGCGCTGCAGCCGGGCCACTCGCTTCGCATGACCTGGCGGGTGCGTCATGAGCCGCACGGCTTCCCGGCGGGAGACCTCGACGCCTCCGTCGTCGGGAATGGCACGTTCATCCCGATGGTCGAATGGATCCCGCGGATCGGCTATCAGTCCGGCCGGGAGCTGAGCTACCCGAACGACCGGAAAGAGCAGGGCCTTGCCGCGCGTCCCGACGACGCCCGCTCGCTCGATAACCTGGCCGCGCGCAATGATCCTACCGGCCAGGAGCTCTTCGCCCTCGACGTCACCATTGGCACCGCCGCCAACCAGACTGCCGTGGCCCCCGGCAGGCTCCTCGGGAACTGGACCCATGAGCGTCGTCGCTACTTCCATTACGTGTCGGAGCCAGTCGGGCTGGGCTACGCCATCTTCTCCGCCGAATACGCGGTGCGGAAGGAGCGCGCGGGCGAGGTGGCCATCGAAGTGTTCCACCACCCCGGTCACACTGCAAATGTCGACGGCATGTTCCGCGGCATGCGCCGGGCCCTGACGCAGTACACGCAGCGTTTCGGACCGTATCCGTACAAAGTGCTGCGGATGATCGAATACCCCCGCAAGGACGGCGGAGCGCATGCGGCGCATGGAGCCATCTGGTATTCGGAGGTCTACGCGCTGCTCGATCCCAGTCGCGACGAGCGCGGTTTCGACCTGCCCTTTGCCGTGGTGGCGCATGAGACGGCGCACCAGTTCCAGGTCGCGCCCGCACGCGTCGAAGGACGGGCCCTGCTCAGCGAAAGCTTCGCCTGGTACGCGGCGATGGGCGTCATCGAAGAGGAATACGGAACCGGACATCTGCAGAACTTCCTGGCCTTCATGCGGCGCGACTTCCTCAATCCGCGCTCACGCGCCGACGTTCCTCTGCTCCGCGCCTCCGACTGGTTCACCGCCTACCGCAAGGGTCCGTTCGCCATGTATGCGTTGCGCGAGTACGCCGGCCAGGACACGGTGGATCTGGCCTGGCGACGCCTCATCGCAAAACACGCCTCGCACCAGCCGCCGTACGCGACCTCCTTCGATCTCTATCGCGAGCTCCAGGCGGTCACTCCCGATTCGCTCCACCCCCTCCTCGGCGACCTCATGGAGCGCAACACTTTCTGGGAGCTGAAGACCACCCGGGCCACCTCGCGGCAAACGCAAAACGGCGCGTGGCAAATGAGTCTCGACGTTGTGGCGCGCAAGGTCGTGGTGGATACGGAGGGAAAGGAGACCAACGTTCCCATGAACGATCTGATCGAACTCGGCGCCTTTGCGCAGAACGGCAAACCGCTCGGGTTGGCGATGCATCGCATCCGCACCGGCGCACAAACGATCGTCATCCTCGTCCCCCAACGCCCCACCCGCGCCGGCATCGACCCCCGCCACCTGTTGATCGACGTGGAACCGGGGGACAACGTGGTGGGGGTGGAAGGGCGGTAGGGGACGTGTGCACGTTACGGGGGAGACGCGCCGGGCAGAATGCCCGCGCCCCATCGTTTCATTGCGCAGGACCCTTCGGCGTCGACTAGCCGGTCATGCCCAGACTGCCCGTCCCGGCATCGGCGCTTCCGCCAGGGCCTCGCGGATGAATCTCTCCAGCCGGAGTTGCTCCGCCGGAGTCAGGATCTCGCTCATCCAGGTCACGAGCTCCCCGCCGTTGCGGAACGCACGGCGATTCGGACTGTTCGACTCACGGATCACACGCTCGACCTGGAGACTGAAGATGGCGCTCTCCCCGATCAGATACGCGCTGCGCTCGACGTGCGAGGCCGCGGTGGTCAGGAGCTTGGTCAGCCCTCCCGCCACGGCCGGCTCGAAGACATGCGCGCCCAGCAGATTCACGACACCGATGTACTTCACCGGGATCCTGGCCATGACCGCGAGGTGCTTCTGCGTGAAGTCCTGCACGTCCGCGAGCGTGAGCGGCGAGGCCAGCTTGGCCTCGATCAAACGACCGGCGTGATGTTCGACAGTGTACATAGGTACGGCTGAATGTACTTCGGGAGGAGTCTGCTGGCAATGATCGTTTTCATTGCACCGAAGGATCGCGCACCTTCAACTTCCTCACGCCGGGAGCTCGAGCACCATCCTGTACGCGGAGACCTGCTGCGAAGGATTGTTCATGACGCCGGCGGTGCCGATGAACAGGAGGCGGAAGAGGCGGTACGTTTCGACGCTCGACCGCCGGATGATCTCGTCCTTGTGCTCGACCCAACGCACATGACCGTTGCGCGCCCAGAGGTGATAGTTGTGGCGGTCGTTGTGAACGGCCACGAGCTGCATCCGCGACCGGTCCACGGCTTCCATCAGTTGGGGCATGTAGACCATGCGGAACGTGCCGGGCCAGATGTGTTTGGTGATGAAGCTGGAGGTCCCGAACGGCACCTTGCCCGCCGCGAAATCGAGGTAGGCCCGCGCTCCCGGCGCGAGCAGTTCCGCGTAGCGCTCCATGACCCGCGGATAGTCCGAGAGGTCCTCGATGACGCCCATGCAGGAGATGGCGTCGAAGCGGCGCCCCGGCGCGAAAGTGAAGAAGTCCTGATAGTGCGCCTCGGCGTCGTAGCCATTCTCCCGGATGATGTTCTGCGTGAAGGCAAGCTGGTCGCGGGACAGCGTGAGGGCCGTGACCTTGACGCCGCGACTCGCGCAGAAGCGGGTCATCCCACCCCAGCCGCAACCGATCTCCAGGAGATGCATCCCTTCGCGGAGTCCCAGCGAATCCCAGGCGAACTGGTACTTGCGGTGTGAGCTCTCTTCGAGAGTGTCTTCGTCGGTGAGATAGATGCCCGGCGTGTAGGCGTGATAGTCGTCGTCCGTGCAGAAGAGTTGAATGTTCTTGGAGTCGTAGTGCTTGGCGATCCAGGCGGGATTGAGCTTCTCCCGGCCCACCAGCAGAGGCTGCAGGCGGCGCCAGAGCTTGAGCCAGAGGTTGCGGTCGTCGAGCGCGTCGCGCAACCACATGGCCTTGATCACGTCGCCCTCGATGTCGAGATCGCCGCTGACGTACGCGTCGGCGATGCGCAGCTCTTCGAGCGACTGCAGGGCCCGCAATCCTCGCTCGTTGTGAATGGTCAGGTCGAACTCCGGGTCTCCCTCACCGATGACGGTGACGCCGGTGGGCGTGTGGATGCGAAAGGCACAAGGGAGTTGGGCGCGGGAAACGAGCCGCGAGATCCATCCGGCGGCGCCGGCTTCGCGAAGGGGCGCGGCAGTGCTAGGGGCGAGCTCTGTCATGAAACGTTCTCCTCCGTGGACGAGCGGGAAGTTTACTATTTCTTTCCGTCCAGTCGCCGGTCGAGTCGTCGAGTCTTCGAGTCTTCGAGTCGTCGAGTTCCGCGCGGATGAGTCTCGTAGTCTCACAGGCAGTCTCACAGTCTCATAGACGCCCGAGCTACCGCTCCTCTGCGACGATGAGACCCGTCTCACAGCGCGGACTGCGCCCGCAATCAAGGAACGCCGGCGTCTCGCCGGCTGGCTGTGCGGCGTCCTCGCCGCGGGCGG
>JBDTOZ010000592.1:0-2613 GCA_039932995.1 Acidobacteriota bacterium
ACCAGCGGAGTGGAGTGAACGGGCAAGATGCCCGGAGCTTCGTTCCGTTGCGCGATCCGCGGTGGACACTTCCAGTGGAGCGGTGGACTTTAGTCCACCGGGCACTCGCGAGGAGTGAGCCGTGAGCCGTGTGAGTTTCTCGCCACGCTCGCGCTCGAGAGCCGCGAAGGGCAGAGGGGCCGATCGTCGCGAGAGCGACGGTGGACTCAAGTCCACCGCTCCACTGGAGTATGGCCATTGGTCGCGGGAAGTGCGCCGGGCAGAATGCCCGGGCCCCCTCGTTCCAATGCGCGAAAACAGGTTCAGTGGGGCCGCGGGCGTCCTGCCCGCGGTTGACTCTCGTCTGGTGGAGCGGTGGACTTGAGTCCACTGGGCACTCGCGAGGAGTGAGCCGTGAGCCGTGTAAGTTTCTCGCCACGCTCGCGCTCGAGAGCCGCGAAGTCCTGCCCGCGGTGGTCCGAAACGATGCCCGTGAGCGCGCCGAGCGCGCTCACAACACCAGTCGGGAGTCTCCCATCCGCTTGGTCGTGCCCTCTTTGTCAAAGTACTCGAGCAGCGGAATGGCCACTTTGCGGGAAATGCCGAAGAAGTCTTTGAATTGGCCGACGTCGATCTTGGCGCCCTTGCGGGCGGCGAGCTTCGTCCGCGATGCGGCGATGACGTCGCGGTGGAGGTAGATCCCTTCCGCGAGCCGCACCAGCGTGCCCTGTTTCACGAGGTAGGAGATGATGCCTTCGATCACCTTGGGTCGCTGCGGGATGGTCTTGATCAGCTCGGAGGTGGCCGGCGTGAGCAGGCCGGCTTCGACATAACGCGCCTCGATCTGCCGTGCGAGCTCTCCTTCGGTTCCTCCCAGAGTCTTGGAGCGGCCGGCGATGTCGAGCGCGTCACCCTGCACCGTGGCGATCTTTTCCCGGGCCAGCTCGTTGAGGAGGAAGTTCACCGGCGCACCCGCGGGAATGAGCTTCTGCACGAACTCGCCCTTCGGCACGTTCACGGCCATCTTGTTGTCTTTGAAGTACTGCTCGAGAAACTGCATGGCCTTGTGGTGGAAGTCCGCGAGCACGTCGTCGTGCAGGAACGTGCTGCCCGTCTTGGACACGTTCGGCACATTGCGCAACTCATGCGTAAGCGTCTCCGCGCGAATGCCGGTCCGCGCCTGCAGTTCCTCGATGGTCACCCCGCGCAGGCCCTGCATGCGTGCGATGAGCTCCACGCGCTGCGCCAGCGTGCCGCTGACCAGGGTGTCGAGGAGCTCCGCTCGCGTGCGGCGGCTCAGTTTTGGGAGGTGGGCGTCGAGGATCGTGCCTCCGCCGATCGTGAACGCGGGCGAGTAGCGGCGGATGACGAAACGATCTCCGGCCGCGGCCACGATGGGCGACTCGAGCCGGATCTGCGCGAATGCACTCGATCCGGGACGCATCTCCCCATCCGTGTCGTCGACGAAGCGCAAGGTGCCCAGCAGCTCGGCGGCGAGATGGTGGAAGCGAATGCGGGTCTGCTCTTTGAGCGGCTTTGCATCCGAGAGGAGGTCGAGGCGCACCGTGATGACCTGTGATGGCCGCAGGGTGCCGGGATGCAGGACCTGCTGACCGCGATGGATCTCGTCGAGCGGGATGTCGGCGAGATTCATCGAGGTCCGTTCACCGGCCGACGCTTCGTCACGACTCTGGCTGTGCACCTGCACCGCCCGGGCGCGGCTGCGCCGCCCGCCGGGGAGCACTTCCACCTCGTCTTCGACGCGGACGCGTCCCGAGTACGTCGTCCCGGTGATGACCGAGCCGAAGCCTTTCATCGTGAAGACGCGGTCGATGGGCAGGCGGAATACGCGCGTGCCGGCATCGCGGTCTGCCGCGGCGTTGACGGATTGCAGAATGGCCGCCCGTAAGTCGTCGAGACCGGCCCCGGTCGTGCTGCTGACCGGCACGATCGGCTTGCCTTCCAGGAAGCTGCCGGCGACGAGCTCCTCGATCTCCATGCGAACCAGCTCCAGAATGTCGCGCTCCACCAGGTCGCTCTTGGTGAGCGCCACCACTCCCTCGCCGATGCCCAGGAGCCGGCAGATGGCGAAGTGCTCCCGAGTCTGTGGCTTGATGGACTCGTCCGCGGCCACGACCAGCAGCACGCTGTCGATTCCACCCACGCCGGCCAGCATGTTCTTCACGAACCGCTCGTGACCGGGCACGTCGACGAAGCCGATCTGGATGTCTTCGGTCACCCAACTGGCAAAGCCCAAATCGATGGTGATCCCGCGCCGTTTCTCCTCGGGCAAGCGGTCCGTGTCGATGCCGGTCAACGCGCGCACCAGAGAGGTCTTGCCATGGTCGATGTGGCCGGCCGTACCGACCACGCGTTTCTTACGGGACATTGGGGGCATCGTACATTCGGTTGGCGGTTGGCGGTTGGCGGTTGACGGTGGCGGTTGACGGTCGCGCGTCGGGCGGTTGGTCTCGTGATGACGCGGCGCAGAATGAAAGCGACGAGTGATTGGCGCAGGCCGTGGCCAGAACCGACAATGCACGAACACTCTTGACGGAAACGGCGGCGATGACGATCCTCCGCCAACCGCCAACCGCAACGAAATCAGAACCGCTCGGGATACACCTCTCTCAA
>JBDTOZ010000593.1:0-1760 GCA_039932995.1 Acidobacteriota bacterium
GGTTGTCCGATCAGTTCCTGGTGGCGGGCCATGAGCAGGGCGGCGGCGCCGCTGACGTGAGGGGCGGCCATGCTGGTGCCGTCTTTCACTCCGGTGGTGTCGTCGCGGATGGGGGCGATGATTTTTTCGCCGGGAGCGACCAGATCGGGCTTGAGACGTCCGTCGCCGGTGGGGCCGCGGCTGGAGAAGTAGCTCACTCCGTACGTGTGCGGCTTCGTGCGATGAGTGGCACCCACGGTGATCACCCCTTCGGCGTTCCCCGGGTCGACGATGCTGATCGTGTTGTAGGCCTCGGCGGCCGGACCTTCCGGCGTGACATAGCGGCGGTAGCCGTAATTGCCGGCCGCGGCCACGACCACCACGCCCGAAGCCACCAGCCGTTCCGCCTCGTCGCACACCGGCGTGCGTCCGCAGGCGTAGTTGGAGACGTCGTGGCGGATGGACAGGCTGATGTTCGCGCCGTGCACTTCCTTCACCCCGTAAGCGGAGTTGATCCACTGCAGGAACTGCATGGCCGCCATGAGCGTGAACTCGTTGACTCCCTGCGGCCCGACCACGCGAATGTCGTAGAGCCTGATGTCGGGACAGAGCCCCTTCAACTTCTGCTCGGGCCAGTTCGCGGCCAGGATCCCGGCCACGTGCGTGCCGTGATCGAAGATGGGCGTCTCGTATTCGTCGTCGTGGGGCATGCGGATGAAGGGTCCGACCACTCTCCAGTCCATGGTCTCGCCCGACTTCACCATCGCTTCCAGCCGCTCGATCCTGGCCGCCGTCTCCTGGCCGGCCTTCGATTTGGCCTTGCGCAGTTTCGCGATCCGTTCGGGATAGACGCCGGCCAGCAGTTGCTCGAGGCGCGTGAAGTCGTACGTCTCGACGACGCGCGTGTTCTCACTCCACTCTTTCGCCGGAGTCTCCGTGTCGATGCGGAAGGCCGGATGCCGGGCCTCGATCCCTCCGTCGATCACGGCCCAGCGGATGTCTTTGCAGGAGATGCTGAAGAGTTGCCGGGCGGCATCGGCCTTCACCGAGAGAGCCGACTCGCGGACGCTGGTCCAGCCGGAGCGATTCAGGCTGGCCACGTAGACCATCGGGTCGTCCGGCGGTTTCGCGGCCTTCTTCACCAGCGCGGCCACGGCCTTCACGACCGGGAGCCAGTCCTGATCGGCGATGTCGGGAGCGAACAGCTCCGGCAGCGGGTCTCCCTTCAGGGCCAGTGCGAGCGCTCCCACGACGCGCACCAGCCAGAAGACGTCAGGGGGGAGGGCTGCCACTCCGGCGGCCATTCCTTTCTTGTCTTTCAACTCGGCCTTGCTGAATTGCGACTCCGGATTCTCGGGATCGCGTGCGCCGCGTGCCACGAGCTTCTGGACGTCGTGATCCTGCAGCGTGTCGATGTCGGTCAGCTTCGCCCACCAACTGGTCATCGGCAGGACCGCCTGAATGAGCTCTTCGAAGGTGAGGTCCGCCAACACGGTGGACTGGTTGTAGATCACCCGCGCGTCCGGGTGTTGGATCCGGCTGGCCAGTTCGTTGCGCACCATGCCGGGCTGCGCCTTCCGGAACGGGGTGAGCAGGATCTGCAGCGCGCCTCGGGGACTGTGCAGGATGTTGTCTTCATCCAACGCACCCGCATACGCCAGCCAGACATCCGGCAGAACCGGCGAGTCCTGCGTGAACCGCCGCGCCCGGCCACTGCCGAACATGAGTTTCTCGAGGAGGGGTCTGTTCAGTTGGGACAAGTGGGTCTCCTTGGTCGGGTC
>JBDTOZ010000594.1:0-3488 GCA_039932995.1 Acidobacteriota bacterium
CCCCGCCCGCGGCGAGGACGCCGCACAGCCAGCCGGCGAGACGCCGGCGTTCCTCATGCGGCTACATCTCTCTGTGTCTCTGTGCCTCTGTGGTGATCGTTCCCTTGTGCCGACGACAAGAATCACAGCTGGGGCTTGAACCAGCCGGCCACGCGTTCCTTGATCTTGTCGAGCCAGGGGCGTTTGGTGAAGCGGCGGCGGGTGATCTCTTCGCTGCGGGCCAGGTCCTCGAAGAACATCTGCTCCATCTGCGCGGCGATGGATTCGTCGTACACGTTCACGTTCACCTCGTCGTTGAGGCGGAACGAACGCTCGTCGAAGTTCGAGGAGCCGATCGTGCTCCAGATGCCGTCCACGACCATGGTCTTGGCGTGCATCATCGTGGGCTGGTACTCGAAGATGCGGATGCCGCGTTTGAGGAGGTGGTTGTAGAACAGCCTCCCGGCCTGACGCACGATGGGCACGTCGGTGAACTCGCCCGGCACGATCACGCGCACGTCCACACCGCGGCGGACCGCGCCTTCCAGCGCGCGGATGGTGTCGCCGTCCGGGACGAAGTAGGCGCTGTTGATGTAGATGGACTTCTTCGCCGAGACGATGGAGACGATGTAGAGCAGCTTCGCGGACGAGAGTCCCTCGGACGGCGACGACTTCACCACCTGGGCGATGCACGTGCCGCGCGAACCGGTCTGCGGAAAGTTGTCGAGACCGGTGAGCAGCTCGCCGCGGCTCTTGACCCAGTTGTCGACGAACGCGAACTGCAACTGCGCCACCACCGGCCCCTCGATCCGGATGACCGTGTCGCGCCAGTGATTGGGGCTGTCGGCGTCGCCCTGCCACTCGTCGGCGATGCCCACGCCGCCGCAGAAGCCGATCTCGCCGTCCACCACCAGGATCTTCCGATGCGTGCGGTGATTGACGCGGGAGATCGTGTACCAGCGCAACGGGTGATACCACTCCACATGCACGCCGTTGCGCTCCATGAACTCGGTGAGGTCGTGAGACATCGGTCCCGACCCGAAGGCATCGAGGATCACGTTCACCCTCACGCCCGCGCGGGCGCGCTCGGCCATGGCCTCCGCGAACATCCGCCCGATCTGCCCGTCCCAGTAGATGTAGAACTCGACGTTGATGGTCTTCTTGGCCGCCCGGATGGCGGTCAGCATGGCCGGGAAGATGCGCACGCCGTTGCGCAGGATGTCGACGCGATTCCCCTCCGACATCGCCGATCCTGTGAGGGCGTGCATGGTCTGCGGAAAGGCCAGATCGCGCACGCCGAACTGATGCTTCATGTGGTACCGCATCGGCGTGCGGCGGCGCACCACGGGAAGCGGAGCCCGCCCCGGATACTGCGGCTTGCGCCGGCGTCGAAAGATGAGTCCCATGGTCAGGTACGCAATTCTAGAAAAGCGGCCGCTTGCCGATGAGCCAGAGCGCCAGCAGAAGCGTGCCGGCAATCATGGCGCCGGCCATGGCCAGGACCAGGAGCACGACGAAGGTGGCCACGAAGGCAATGCCGGCCGTGGACCGCGGCGGCTTCCGGCGGTCGCGGTGCTTTTCCAGGAGACGCATGTTCTTGACGTTCTCTTCGTAGAGAAAGTCGAAGACGTCGCCCGCCACCGGCACGGCGCCGACCAGGAGGTCGATGCCGATGTTCACGATCATCCGGAAGATGATCCGCCAGGGCACGCGGTGCCGCAGCGCGCCGATGACGATCCAGGTGGAGAGGAGCGCTCCGATGACGTCGCCGGCCCACGGAATCAGGCCCAGGAGCGCATCCGCGCCGACTTTGAAGTTCGTGCCGGGGATGGTGAAGGCCTCGTCCATGTAGAACGCGAACCGGCGTAACGCCACCAGGTCCTTCGGCAACTTGTCGTCCGCTTCGATGACCTCGGGGATATGAATTTTCTGACTGGCCACGCCCGGCCATTATGCCTTCTTCCGTGAGCAGGCCGCGATCCATGGCCGGCAGGGCGCGATCATTGCGTTTATCCTGTCAGCGATGACGGAAGATCCGAGGGAGAAGCCGCCCGGCTGGCGGAACCGTTGGGTGACCCGCTTCGGGTCCATCCGCCAAGTGATCTGGTCCTGGCTGACCGATCCGGCCGTGCTCGTCTACCGCCGCCATGGCTTCGGGCAGAAGAAAGTCCGAGTCCTGATCGTCGAGTTTTTCCTGTTCGTGCGCGAACTGATCCGCGAATTCTGGTCCATCGAGGCCACCTCGCGCGCGGCCTCGCTCGCCTACACCACCCTGCTCTCCCTGATCCCCCTCCTGGTGGCCTTCACCACTTCCCTGAAGGGGTACTTCGCCCGGATCTTCCCCAGCTTCCAGGTCCAGATCGACTCGGTCCTCAACGTCGTCCTCCCCTACCAGTCTCCCCAGATCACCTACCACCTGGCGCGCTTCGCGGAGAACGCCTCGGCGGCGTCGGCCGTGGGCGCCGTGGTGTTCATGTTCATCGCCTTCCGCCTCTTCCTGGCGGTGGAAGGGGCCGTGAATCAGATCTGGAAGGTGCGCAGTGCCCGCGGCTACCGCCAGAAGATCATCGCCTTCACCATGCTCTTCTTCTGGGGCCCGCTGCTCATGGGCCTCTCCTTCACTTCCACGAGCATGCTCGAGCGGAACCGCTATCTCCGGGTGTTGCTCGAGGGAGACCTGATCTTCCGCATCGTGCCGGTGTTCGTGCTGTTCGTGGGCTTCACCATGCTCTTCTGGCTCGTGCCCTCGACCCGTGTGCGCCTCCCCGCGGCCATGATCGGGGCGGTGGTGACGACCGCGCTCTTCACCCTCGTGCGCTGGAGCTTCGGCATCTACGCCGCGCACCTGATGAGCGGTGGGTTCAACTTCATCTACGGCGCGGTGGGACTGGCCATCATCTTCCTCATCTCCATCGAGGTGATGTGGATCGTGATCCTGCTCGGCGTGGAGATCAGCTTCGTCTGGCAGAACCTCTACGGAGTCCTGCGCGCCACCCAGCAACAGGTGCAGGACCAGCCGCAGTTCGATCTCTACTTCGGCCTGCGGGCCATGATCGAGATCGCCCGGCGCTTCGATCGGCGGGAAGATCCTCCTTCGACCTACCGGCTGGCCGAGCAGTTCGGAACGACCGACTCTCAGATGGTGCGCATTCTGCGCAAGCTGGACGACGTGAACCTGGTCACGGCCACGGGTGCGGAGTGGACCGGCTACGTCCCGGCCTGCGATCCCGACCGCATCAGCGTGGAAGAGGTGATGACCACGATGGAGGGAGTGATGCGCGTGCTCCCCGACATCGGCCCCGAAGACCGCGAGCGCTCCGCCATCGGCGCGCTGTTCGGCCTCCTCAACTCCAGTACGTCTCACGCCCTCGAGCGCATGACCATCGGCCGGCTCGTCCGCGAGCTGTATTCACCGCGCGAAGTGCGGGAAGAAGACGTCGTCTAGCCGGCACGGCGTTGCTGGTTGCTGGTTGCTGGTTGCTGGTTGCTGGTTGCTGGTTGCTGGTTGC
>JBDTOZ010000595.1:0-4892 GCA_039932995.1 Acidobacteriota bacterium
CGTTCAGAGTGGCGTTGCCCGGGCCCTTCCGGCCTTGTAACGGCGTCGTTTCCTCACATCGGGATATCCTTCGCAGCCTATGAGAAAGCTCACCCTCGCCATCCTGCTGGTCGCCACGCTCGCCGGGCGCGCGGCGCCTGTTCGCCTCGGCCATGACGTCGCCCCGGTGTCGCAATCGGTGAACCTGACCCTGGACCCCCGAAGCGACGCCTACACCGGCTCCGCGGTGATCGAGGTCCAGGTGAAGAAGGCCACCCGATCCTTCCGCTTTCACGCCGTCGACATCGACATCCGTTCGCTCCGTCTGTCCAAAGGGGCCAGGGTCATCGACGCCAGCCGCAAAGCAGTCGACGACGGCATGGTCCTGGTCACTGCAGGCGAGACCCTCGCGCCCGGGCGCTACACCCTGGCCATGGACTTCGCCGCGAAGTTCAACCGCCAGGCCGTCGGTCTCTACAAAATGGTGGCCCGCGGTGAGCCTTACCTGTTTACGCAGTTCGAGGCCATCGACGCACGGCGCGCCTATCCCGTGTGGGACGAGCCCGGATTCAAGATCCCGTTCGAGCTGACGGTGACCATTCCGGCGATGTACGACGCCGTGTCCAACACGCCGGTCGCGTCGGAGTCGAAGGATGGCCAGACCAAGACCATTCACTTCGCACGGACCAAGCCGTTGCCCTCGTATCTCATCGCTCTGGCCGTGGGACAGTTCGACTACACGCCCATCCCCGGGCTGAGCATCCCCGGACGCATCGTGGCGCCGAAGGGACAGGGCACGCTGGCGAAGACCGCGGCGGAGATCACCCCGCCGGTGCTGGCCGCGCTGGAGAAGTACTTCGGCGGCAACTATCCGTTCGAGAAACTCGACCTGCTGGCCGTGCCGGAGTACTGGGCCGGCGCGATGGAGAACCCCGGCGCGATCACGTTCCGCGACACCGTGCTGCTCCTCGATCCCGCCACGGCCACCCCCGGACAGCGCCAGAACATGGTGCGCATCGTGGCCCACGAGCTGGCGCACATGTGGTTCGGCGACCTCGTGACGATGGAGTGGTGGGACGACCTCTGGCTGAACGAATCGTTCGCCGATTGGATGGGCGACAAGATCACCGACGAAGCCTTCCCGCAGTTCCAGCACGCCATCAGTGAGATGGGCGGAGTGCAGGGCGTGATGAATGCGGACATGCGCACCACCACCGATCCGATCCGCCGCCGCGATTCCTCGCCCGAGGATGCGATGCGCAACGTGGGCCTGGCCTATGACAAAGGCAAGGCCGTGCTGGGGATGTTCGAATCGTGGATCGGACGGGAGACGTTCCGCCAGGGAGTGCTGGCCCATCTGAAGGCCAACGCCTGGAGCAACGCCAACGCAGAGCAGTTCTTCGCCTCGCTCAGCAAGAGCGCGCCGGCGGGAACGTCGGCGGCCCTGGACACCTTCATCGAGCAGGCGGGCATCCCGCTCGTGCACGTCCAGGTCACGGGACCGCACACGATCCGCCTCACGCAGAAGCGCTTCACCACCGCGCCGGTCGCGCCGGTACTCTGGAAGATTCCGGTGCGGCTGCGCTACTCCGACGGCACCACCACGCGCACCAAGGCGCTGATGTTCGACACCGCCTCGAAGGACGTGCAGCTCGAAGGCGATCGGATCGCCTGGATCTTTCCGCATGCCGACGCCGCCGGCTACTACCGCTGGCAGCTCGACGATGCGTCGATGACCGCGCTGGCCTCCAATGCCACGGCCGTGCTCTCCCCCCGTGAGCGCCTGGCGTTCATCGGAAACCTCGGAGCCCTGTTCCGCGCCGGCGAGCTGCACGGCGACGCCTACCTCGATTCTCTGAGCCACTTCGCCAGCGATGAAGATCCCAACGTGCTCTCGTCCGTGATCACGGCGCTCGCGCAAATCCGTGGGACGTTCGACAGTCCGGAGCTGCGGCCGAAGTTCGCCGACTACATCCGCCGTACCCTCGGCCCGGCGCTCACGCGTGTGGGCTTCGAGCCGAAGGAGGGAGAGCCGCAGCCTCTGACCGGCCTGCGCGGTGACGTCCTCTCCTGGCTGGCGTTCTCCGGCGAGGACGAATCCGTCTGGCAATTCATTCGCGAGCAGCTTCCGAAATACCTGAAGGACCCCACCTCGGTGCATCCGACGCTGGCCGGGCTGGTGGTGGGGATGTCCGCAAGACGCGGTGACGAAGCGCTCTTCAACGAGTTCAAGTCCCGCTTCGAGAACGCCACGTTGCCGGCCGAGCGCTCGCGCTATCTGAACGCACTGGGCCAGTTCACCGATCCCGCGCTCAAGAAGAGAGCCCGCGACTTCGCCCTGTCCGGAACGGTCCGTCCCACGGAGCTCTTCAATCTCGTGGCAGGGGCCAGCAACGAGGAAGAGCGCGAAGACCTCTACCAGTGGGTGACGACGAACTACGACGCGTTGATGAAGAAACTCCCGCCGAACTTCGCCGCGGCGATGCCCTTCATCGCCAGCGGGTGCAGCGCGGAACGCGTGGAGCGGGCCCGTGAGTTCTTCGCCACGCGCAAGATCGAAGGCACCGACCGCCAACTGGCCCGGATCGCCGAGCAAGTCAACGAGTGCACCACGTTGCGCGCCAGGGAAATGGATGCGGTCATGCGCTATCTGACCCGTTAGAAGTCGCGCGCCCGAAGAGCGCCGGCGCTCGTAAAGGAGCGCCGGCGTCTCGCCGGCTGGAGGTGCGGCGTCCCGCCGCGGGAGGGGGAAGCGAGCCTCGCGAGATGCACGTGCGGCGCAACCGGCACGCGGCGCAGGCGAGGACGCCTGCGTGCCAGCCGGCGGGACGCCAGCGCTCCTCGGGATGACGGCGCGTGCGCTTAGGGACGCGTTGATGAAGAAACTCCCGCCGAACTTCGCCGCGGCGATGCCCTTCATCGCCAGCGGGTGCAGCGCGGAACGCGTGGAGCGGGCCCGTGAGTTCTTCGCCACGCGCAAGATCGAAGGCACCGACCGCCAACTGGCCCGGATCGCCGAGCAAGTCAACGAGTGCACCACGTTGCGCGCCAGGGAAATGGATGCGGTCATGCGCTATCTGACCCGTTAGAAGTCGCGCGCCCGAAGAGCGCCGGCGCTCGTAAAGGAGCGCCGGCGTCTCGCCGGCTGGAGGTGCGGCGTCCCGCCGCGGGAGGGGGAAGCGAGCCTCGCGAGATGCACGTGCGGCGCAACCGGCACGCGGCGCAGGCGAGGACGCCTGCGTGCCAGCCGGCGGGACGCCAGCGCTCCTCGGGATGACGGCGCGTGCGCTTAGGAAAGAAGCGTTGTGCGCGAACGGGAGCGCTGCCAGCCGAACCAGTACACCGTCATCAAGAGACCCAGGCCCACCATCGTCCAGAGCACGAGCTCGTTCGGGGGAAGCACGAACACCAGGGCGATGAACACGCACCAGACGATGGCGATCAGGTTGACGGCGGGCGCGAATCGTCCCAGGTTCCACGGCGTGAGCTCGCGGGGCAAACGGTTGCGGAAGTTGAGAAAAATGGGGATCACGTAGGCCAGGTAGAGCGCGATGGTGCTGATGGACGTGACCACCGAGAACGCCGCCGCGTAGAGGCAGACCAGGACGGCCAGGACGCTGGTGACGACGATGGCCCACACCGGGGTGTGCCTCTTGCCGCTCACGCGTTTCAGCAGCGACGCTCCCGGCATGCCGTCGTCCCGCGCGAACGCGTACCACATGCGCGCCATCGACGTGATGGACGCCGCGCCGCAGAGCCACATCGCGCCGCCGATGATGACGGCGATGGTGTTGGCCATGGCCCGCGGCAGATTGCTGGCCACGATGTAGAGCACGGGATAAGGGTCCGCCGCCGTGCGCGCGACGTCGCCGTTGGGAATGCACCAGGTCAGCACCATCAACATCACGTAGCCGACCACCGCGGACACGGCCACCGACAGGAAGATGCCCCACGCGGAATTCAGCCGGGCCATCTTCGTCTCTTCGGCCACGTGCGCCGACGCGTCATAGCCGGTGTAGGTCCACTGCGCCTGCAGCAGCGCGAGCACGAACAGCAGCATGGGCGGTGCGGCCCGATAGAGATGCTCCAGCGAGGGCAGGATTCGGAAGAGCAGCGAGCCGCTGGAGTACTGGCCGGCCACCATCGTCGAGGAGGGCTCAGCGGACGGGAGAAACGAGAAGAGGAAGGCGGGCTCGTTGTGGTGCCTGCCGAAGAACGTCAGCAGCAGCGTGATGGCCACGACGCCGCCGATGTGCCACCAGACGCTGATGTCGTTGAGGAGCGCGGTCACGCGGATGCCGTAGATGTTGATCAGCACCTGCGGAATCATGATCACCACCATCACGCCCACCTGAAAGAGCCAGGTCGTATAGAGCGGCCGCGGCGCCAGTCCGAAGATGCTGGTCGTGGCTCCGATGATGTAGATGGCCGCGGCGATGTTGATGCCGGCGGTAATGGTCACCTGCCCGATCATGTTCAGCCAGGCCGTGACCCAGGCCCAGCCTCTCCCACCGAGACGCTGCGCCCAATAGTAGAGACCACCGGCGGTCGGATACGCGGATGCGATCTCCGCCATCGAGGCCGCGACCGCCAGCGTGAACACGCTGACCAGGGGCCAGCCCACGGAGTTCACGATCGGCCCGGCGAACTTCAGGCCATAGCCGTACAGCAGCACCGCGCCGGTGAGGATGGAGATGATGGAGAAGGAGATGGCAAAGTTCGAGAAGCCGCCCATCTCCCGGAACAATTGCTGCGCGTATCCGAGGGAACGAAGGTATCGCTCGTCGTCGCTCTCGTGCATCGGGGGAGTGTAGTCGGTTGGCGGTTGACGGTTGGCGGTTGGCGGTTGGCGGGGATTCCATGGGCAGGCGTGGACTTCAACTCACCGTCGGCGCGAAATCCATTCAGACACG
>JBDTOZ010000596.1:0-23085 GCA_039932995.1 Acidobacteriota bacterium
GTTGGCGGTTGGCGGTTGGCGGTTGGCGGTTGGCGGTTGGCGGTTGGCGGTTGGATCTGGGTTCAGAGGCTGTTCAGGTCAACAACCTTTGCGGTCCACCGCCAACCGTCCAACGCCCACCCCTTACAGCCCTCGCCCGATCTCCCGCACGACCTCGGCGATCTGATCCTCTCGTAATTCGGGGAAGATGGGGATGGCCAGGGTCTGCTCCGAGGCGGCCTCCGAGCTGGGGAACCTCTCCTCCGCGCAGGGGAGACCGGCGAAGCACGCCTGCTGCGGCAGCGTGAGCGGGTAGTAGACCTCACAGCCGATCTGCACGCTCTTGAGATGGTCCATGACCCTGTCCCGCGTCTTCTTCCCTTCCGGAAAGCGGACGATGTACTGGTTGTAGATGTGGCGCCGTCCGGGCAACTCCTGCGGGAGCACGACGCGGTCGCCCATGCCCGACTCTGCGAACAACCGGCGGTAGAGCGCGGCGTTGCGCCGTCTCCCCTCGTGCCACGACTCGAGCAGCGGCAGCTTGATGTGCAGCATGGCCGCCTGGAGCGCGTCGATGCGGAAGTTGCCCCCGACGAAATGATGAAAGTACTTCGGACGCATGCCGTGCACGCGAAAGTCGACCAGTCGCTCGGCCAGCGCGGCGTCATTGGTGGTGATCGCTCCGGCGTCGCCGAATGCGCCCAGGTTCTTGGAAGGAAAGAACGAGAAGCAGCCCATCGCGCCGATCGAGCCCGCCCGGCGTCCGCCATATTCGCTGCCCACCGCCTGCGCGGCATCCTCGATCACGGGAAGCCCGTGCTTGGCGGCCAGAGCCATGATCGCGGTCATCGGCGCGCACTGGCCGTAGAGATGCACGGGCATGATGGCCTTCGTGCGAGCCGTGATGCGTTCTTCGATCAGCGTGGGATCGATGTTGTAGTCCACAAGGTCGATGTCGACGAAGACCGGCGTCGCACCGAGACGGGAAACGACCCCGGCCGTCGCAAAGAAGGAGTAGGCAGGCACGATCACTTCGTCGCCGGGACCGACTTCCAGGACCATCAGCGCTTCCAGGAGCGCATCCGTCCCTGAAGAGACGCCGAGAGCGTGCCGGGTTTGGCAGTAGGTGGCGAAGTCGCGCTCGAAGTCGTCCACGCGCTTGCCCAGGATGAACATCTGAGATTCGTAGACTTCCGCGGTGACGCGGAGAGCTTCTTCGCGGATGCTGGCGTATTGCTGTTTGAGGTCGAGAAGAGGGATGGCCATGACGGCGCGGAGTCTATTTCAATAGACGATTTCGCGCAGCGGCCCGTATCAAGAGACGCAGCCCCCCCCTTCCAGCGCACACGCCACACGTGTGCGCGTTTTCTTTTGTATGCGTAATTAGCATGATTTGATCTAGACACTATTTTTCATGCCTCCGTACAACAGAGCAAGAACGCGGCGCTCCACAAGGCGGCGCAACACGCAGCTCGACGAAGAGCACGCAACCCAAAGACCTGTTTCACCCATAGGAGGCTTCATGAAGTTTCGCAATCTGGTTCTCACCGCAGCGATCGCGCTGCTCCCCGTCGTGGCTGGCGCCGCGACTCTGGTCGTTCCGGCGGCAGGCACCGGTCCCGGCGCGAACGGCAGTCAGTGGCAGAGCGAGCTGACGATCCACAACGCGGCCCCACGCGCGGCGGCCCTGTCGGTCACGTTTCATCAAGGCAACAGCGTCCTCGGACCGGTCGCCATCAACCTGCAGGCCGGCCAGACCAAGTCCGTGGCCGACATCGCCCGCACGCAGTTCGGAGTGACCAGCGGCACGGGTGCGCTGGTGATCGATGCCGAGGATCGCGCGGCGCGCTCGATCGCCGTCACTTCGCGCACCTTCAACACCTCGCCCGAGGGGGAGTTCGGACAGGACATCCCGGCCGTCGACATCGCCAATGCTGCCCGTCCCGGTGATCTGGCGGCCCTGTCCGGGCCATCCGTCGTCGCCGGAAACCGCTTCAACTTCGGCGTGTACGCGGTCGAAGCCCTCTCGGTGAAGTGGGAACTGCTCCGCGCGGATGGAACGGTGGCCACCTCGAAGGACATCACGTACACGGCAGGCCAGCACGCTCAATACGGCAGCGGGATCGAGACGCTCCTCGGTGCGACACCTGCCGCGAATGACACGGTCCACGCGAATGTGACCGCGGGCAAGGGCATCTTCTACGGCAGCATCATCAACGCCACGGGCGACCCGACGTTCGTGCCGGGAGTGCGCACCCGCAACGACATCGTCATCAATTTCGCGGGCGTGGACCTCGATGAGAACGGATCGGTGGACATTGCCGACGCGAATGGCGACGGCGTCCTCGATGCCCCGGTGAACGTCATCACCTCTCTCTTCCCCGCCTACTTCCGCGTCATCGCAGCCGGCGAGTTCGGCGAGACGGTTACCTACGAGATCGTCTCTTCGCCCGCCACCAAGTCCGATCTGCTCGATGCGCAGGGCACGATGCGCATCATCGCCGCCGGCGACCTGAAGAACACCGATGGCGAGATCGTCGTCAAGATCACGGTTGGCGGCGCGTCCACCCTGGTGACGCTACCCGTCTCCTTCCGCTGAGGCGGTTGGCGGAGCCGGCATCCGGCCGTCTGCACACTGCGACCTGCAAAGACCAAGGCCGCGGGCACAATGCCCGCGGCCTTTTTTGGTGCTCCGAGAGTCCTGCCCTTACGCGAACGTCACTCGTGCAAATCGGCGCTTGCCCACTTTCAGCAGGTAGCTCTTGCCGGCCTGCGCCTCGAGCGCATGGCGTGTCGATTCGATCTTCACGTCGTCGACGAGCACGCCTCCCTGCGCGATGAGACGTTGGGCGTCCTTGTTGCTGTCGGCCAGTCCGGCCAGGGTGATGACTTTGGCCAGGAGCAGCGGCTCGGCACCGGCCGGCAGCGTCTGCTCCTCGATCTCGGCCGGTGCCTGCCGGTTGCTGAAGACGCGGCGAAACTCTTCCTCCGCCGCCTCGGCCGCGCCATCGTCGTGGAAATCGCGGATGATGGACGTGGCCAGCTCCTTCTTTGCGTCCATCGGATGAAGCCGGCTCTCCTCGACGCTGGCGCGGCGTTCCTTCACCTGCGCCGGCGTGAGGTCGGTGCAGAGCAGGTAGTACTTCCACATCAGGTCATCCGAGATGGACATGATCTTGCCGAAGATCTGGCCCGGCGCTTCGTCGATCCCGATGTAGTTGCCGAGGGACTTGGACATCTTCTCGATGCCGTCCAACCCTTCGAGGAGGGGCATGGTCAGCACGACCTGCGGTTCCTGGCCGTACTCGCGCATGAGATCGCGGCCCACCAGCAGGTTGAAAAGCTGATCGGTTCCTCCCATCTCCACATCACACTTCAGAGCCACGGAGTCGTACCCCTGCGCGAGCGGATACAGCAGCTCGTGCAGGGCGATCGGCTGGCGGGCGTCGAAGCGTTTGCGGAAGTCGTCCCGCTCCAGGATGCGGGCCAGTGTGTACTTGGCGGCCAGCCGCACCATGCCTTCCGCGCCGAGGGCTCCCAGCCATTCGGAGTTGAAGCGGATCTCGGTCTTCTCGGGGTCGAGGATCTTGTAGACCTGCCGGCGGTACGTCTCCGCGTTCTGCAACACTTCCTCGCGAGAAAGGGCGGGCCGGGTGGCCTTCTTGCCCGTGGGGTCGCCGATCAGGCCGGTGAAGTCGCCGATGAGGAAGATGACCCGATGGCCCATCTGCTGAAAGTGCCGCATCTTCCGGATGACCACGGTGTGGCCGAGGTGGATGTCGGGCGCGGTCGGATCGAAACCGACCTTCACGGTCAGCGGCTTTCCCCGTGCGATCTTCGTCTTGAGGTCGGCCTTGTCGATCAGGTTCACCGATCCTTTGGCCAGGTACTCCAACTGTTCGTCGAGATTCATGCTCGGGCGATTCTAACCGCCGCTCCCAACGCGTGCCTCCAGCCACTGCTGAAAGATCAGCAATCGCCAGACGGCGTTCTCGCTGCCGGGCCGGGGACCGTCCTGCCAGATCCGGCGGAGCGACGCAGGATCGAAGAAGCCTTCTCTCTCGATGCGCGCAGGGTCGAGCAGCGATTCCGCCCAGTCGCGCAAAGGGCCTTTCAGCCAATCACTGAGGGGAAGTCCGAAGCCGTGTTTCCCCTGGTCGATCAGCGGATCCGGGAGATGGCGGCGCAGGAGCTGCCGGAGAATCCACTTCCCTTTCCCATGGCGTAACTTCATCGACAGCGGCAGAGACCAGCCCAGTTCGACCAGTCGATGATCGAGCAAGGGCTCGCGCACCTCGAGACTGACCGCCATGCTGGCCCGATCGACCTTGGTGAGGATGTCATCCCGCAGGTAACTCACGGTGTCGAGGAACATCATCAGCGCGGTGGGATCGCTGATGCGTGGCCACTCCTCGCGTGAAGTGAGTGGGGAGGCCAGCGGGGAAGCACCGATCACGCGCAGTTCCTCGCTGCTCATCTCCCTCAGGTAACCGGCTACGGGATCGTCGAGCAGGAGCGCGGAACCGAGGCCCCGCAGGCGATCGCCGAGGTTCCCGCGGAGTGGAGCGAGCCGGCGCAGGGCGGTGCCGAGCGGACGGCGCAGCGGACGAGGAACGCGGCGCACTCGCTCGGCCAGGCGGGCGCCGAGAAAATAGCGGTGATAGCCCCCGAAGATCTCGTCGCCGCCATCGCCCGACAAGGCCACGGTCACAGACTGGCGCGCCAGACGCGAGACGAGAAACGTGGGCAGCGTGGAGGAATCCCCCAGCGGCTCGTCATAGACCTCCGACATGCGCGGAATCAGGTCCAGCGCCTCCTCGGCCGTCACCACGTGCTCGGTGTGGTTCGTCCCGAGATGACGCGCGATGGCCGCGGCCGGACGGACCTCGTCGGCCCCTCCCTCGAAACCGATCGTGAACGTGGAGACGCTCCCCGCCTCGCGGCGCATCAAGGCCGTCACCAGAGGAGAGTCGATGCCGCTCGACAGGAACACGCCCAGCGGGACGTCCGCGATCATCCGCAACCGGACCGAGTCGGTCAGCAGCGACTCGACCCGATCGAGCGCATCCGCGTCGCTTCCCCGAAAAGGATCGACACTTTCCGCTAGGCGCGGAGCATCCCAGTAGGTGTGTGACGCGGCCCCGCCGCTGGCCTCGATGGTGAGGATCCGACCCGGCTCGAGCTTGGCGATGCCGCGAAAGATGGACCAGGGCGCGGGGACATAACCATAGCGCGCGTAGAGGGCCAGCGCGTTGCGGTCGATCTCGTGGCGTTGTTGCAGGGCGCGCAGCTCCGAGGCAAAGGCCACCGCCTTGGGGGTCAGTGCGTAGTAGAGCGGCTTGATCCCCAGCCGGTCGCGCACGAGACTGAGCCGCCTCTCGGCGCGGTCCCACAGCGCGAACGCGAACATGCCGATGAACCGCTTCACCGCTGGCTCGAGACCCCATGCTTCGATGCAAGTCAGCAAGACTTCGGTGTCACTGTGTCCGCGGTAGGAATGCGGCCCCAACTCCTCGCGCAGGCGCTCGAAGTTGTAGACCTCACCGTTGAAGACGATCACATAGCGGCCGCTCGCCGAGATCATCGGCTGCGCCCCGGCCTGCGAGAGGTCGATGATGGAGAGGCGGCGGAATCCGAGCGCGATTCCGGCGGCTGGGTCGCTCCAGACCCCCTCATCGTCCGGGCCGCGATGGCGCACGATCCTGGCCATGGCCGCCGCGTGGGTCCGAAGCTCCTCGCCGCCTCCCTGAAACGACCAGACCCCGGTGATCCCGCACATGCGGCCGCATTATGCACTTGACACCCGTGCTAGATTCAGCCCGACATGAATTCGCCACGCGCGCACCGGCACCACCACCATCACCACAGACGATAGGGGTGCATCGGTGTGTGCCCCTTCGACATGGAAGGGGCGCCCGATGAACCGCGCGTGAAATCGAAACCTCTTCCTGAGCACCCGGAAGAGGTTTTGATTTGATGGCCACAAAATTCAGATATCCCACCGGCACCCGCCCTCTCCTGATGGAAGAGACGGCCAGACGACGGCTCCTCGAAGCCGGTTGCGTCTCGCTTCTCGCGAAGTCCGGTTTTTCGGAGGTCGTGCTCCCGGTCATCGACTTCGTCGAGCCCTATGCGGGGCTCGTCGACCGCGAAGCCTTCAGAGAAACCTATCGCTTCACCGATCGCGAGGGAGACCTCGTGGCGGTGCGATCCGATTTCACGCCGATGCTGGCCCGCGCCCTGACCCCCATCCTGCCCGCCCTGCGCCAGGAAGGACGGTTGCCCATGCGAGTCTTCTATCGCGGAGACGTGATCCGCTGCGAAAACAGCCGGCTCGGAACACGACGGGAGCTCTTCCAGATCGGAGCCGAGATCGTCGGTGATCCCACTCCGGAAGCCGACCTGGAGATGCTGCAATTGGCCGCGTCCATCGCCTCGGACTTGAGCCCCGCACCGCTCGTGGTCGTCAGTGAGGCATTCGCCGAACTGGCCTCGGATCCCCGTTTTCTCGTTCACGGCGAGGAAGAGCCCGGCCGTGACTACTACACCGGCGCGCGCTTCTGGGTCTACGGCGCCGACCGGAGAAAGCCCATCGCCCGAGGCGGTCGATACGACTCTCTCTACGCCCACTTCGGCACCGCCGCACCGGCCGTGGGCTTCACCTTCACCATCGACGCCATGGAGGATTGATGCGCATCGCCATTCCAAAAGGCCGGCTTCAGGGCGCCGTGCTGGCGACCTTTGCCGCGGCCGGATATGACATCCCCACGAACCACGACCTGTCCACACGCCGGCTGGTCTTCGAGCGTGGCGGCGTCGAGTGGATCTTCGTGAAGGACGGCGACGTGCCGGTGTACGTCGAGCACGGCGGAGCCGACGCCGGGATCGCCGGACTGGACCAGATCCTCGAACAGGATTGCACCGCCATCCGGGCCGTCACCCTGCCCTACGGGCGCTGCCGGCTGATGCTCATCGGCGCGCCCGGTGCCGCCCTGCTCTCCGACCACTCCCGCATCGCCACCAAGTATCCGCGCCTCACCCGGCGCCACCTCGATCGGAAGGGACTGCGCGCGGAAGTGGTCGTGCTGGGCGGATCGGTCGAACTGGCCGCGGTGCTCGGACTGACCTCGCACGTCATCGATCTCGTCGAGACCGGGGAGACCGTACGCGTGCACCGCCTCGAACTACAGGAGTGCATCGCGGAGATCGCGCCGCAGTTGATCGTGGCCCGCAACGTCTATCGCACCAACGGAACACGCATTCGCGAGCTGATCGCTCGCGTGGAGGAGACTTGTCATGAAAGCATCGTCGCCTGAAGCGGAAGCCGCACTCCGCGCCCTGGAAGCACGCCGTCGCGTCGCCGGCGATGAGGCCCTTCGCGTCGCGGACACGATGATTGCGGGAGTCCGCTCGCGCGGGGATGCCTTCGTGGCGGAGCAGATCGAGCGCTTCGACGGCCTCACCCTGCAGTCGATCATGATCGAGCCCCGCCGCGTGACCATCGACCGGGGCCTGGCGTACGCGCTCGACACCGCCATCGATCGCGTGGAATCGTTTCACCTCCGCCAGCTTCCCCCTTCCTACGCGTGGGAGGGCGTCATCCATCGCGTGAGACCCCTGCATCGGGCAGGCGTGTACGTGCCCGGCGGACGGGCCGTGTACGTCTCCACTCTGATCATGTGCGCCGTGCCGGCTCGCATCGCGGGCGTCGCCGAGATCGTCGTCGCCTCGCCGCCCGCGGCTGCGGCCACGGATGAACTGCACTACGTCTGCAATCGCCTCGGCATCCGCGAGATCTATCAATCCGGCGGCGCGGCGGCCATCGCCGCCATGGCTCTCGGCACCGAATCCCTGACTCGGGTCGACAAGATCGCCGGACCCGGAAACGCCTACGTCACCGCGGCCAAGGCACGCCTCGTCGGAGAGGTCGGAATCGACATGATCGCCGGTCCGACCGAGCTGGTGATCATCGCCGATGACACCGCGGATCCGGAGCTGGTCCAAGCCGATCTCGACGCGCAGCAGGAGCACGGTGCGGATTCCGCCGTGATCTGCATCAGCGTCGGCCGGGAAATGAACGTGCGGGCCACACTCGTCCTCGTGGCCGACTCCGTCGAAGAGGCGCTGGCGATCTCCGACCGCATCGCGCCGGAACATCTCTGCATCCACGCACGGGACGCCGAGTCCATCGCCGAGAGAGCGCAGAACGCCGGAGCGATCTACTGCGGACCGTTCTCCGCGCCCGCCGCGGGCGATTACATCATCGGATCCAACCATGTGTTGCCGACCGGAGGCACGGCGCGGTTCTACTCGCCTCTGGGCGTCTACGACTTCGTCAAACGGACCAACATCATTTCGCTTTCCGAGTCCGCACTGAGAGAACTGGCACCAGGGGCCGCGGCCATCGCACGCTTCGAGGGACTTCCCCGCCACGCGGCCTCGATCGAGAGCAGGACGCGCGACATCGGCGCCATGAAACGGGAGATGGCATGACCGCAAGAGCCGCCGTGGCGGCCATGACCGCCTATACCCTCGACCTTCGGGAAGCGGAGGTGAAGCTCAATCAAAACGAGTCGCCCTGCGATTTCCCGCTGAAAGCAGAAGCGCTCGCGCGCATCGCCAGCCTCTCCTGGAATCTCTATCCCGATTTCGAGTCGACGGCGCTGCGCACCGCGCTGGCCGAGGCGCATGGATTCGCACCGGAGAACATCCTCACCGGGAACGGCTCGAACGAACTGCTCGCCGCGACCGTGCCGACGTTCGTCGGACCGGGCACGCCGGTGGTATTCGCCCGTCCGACCTTCAGCCTTTACGAGAAGCTCATCACCATTGCCGGCGGGCTGCCGGTTCCGATCGAGATCGATCCCACGAGCGGGCTGCTGCCTCTCGCATCGATGCTCGACCGCCTGTCCGAGCTGCGGGGGGCGGTGGTGATTGCGTGCTCGCCGAACAACCCGACCGGCGGCGTGCTCCCCGCGGACGGCTTGGCGCAACTCCTCGACACGGGCGCGACCGTCCTCTTCGATCGGGCCTACGGCGACTTCGCGGAAGACACTCTGCCGCCGCTGCACGACCGCCTGATCACGTTCTCCACCTTTTCCAAAGCGTGGGGACTGGCCGCGCTGCGGGTGGGCTGGCTGGCATCGACCGCCGCGACGTGCCGCCAGATTCGCAAAGTCAAGCTCCCCTACTCACTCAATGTTGCCAGCGAGTCCATCGCCGCGCTGGCCCTGGAGAATCGCCACCTGCGAGACGCGAACGTCGCGCGAACC
Source organism: Acidobacteriota bacterium (assembly GCA_039932995.1). Taxonomy (GTDB): domain Bacteria; phylum Acidobacteriota; class Thermoanaerobaculia; order Gp7-AA8; family Gp7-AA8; genus QHVT01. Next base: position 9,252 of record JBDTOZ010000596.1, read on the forward strand.
ATCGCGGAACGGGAACGCGTGGCCGCCGCCATGAGTGTCATGCCGGCAGTGACCGCCTATCCGAGCCGCGCCAACTTCATCGCCTTTCGCGCGCCGGTGTCGTTCGAAGATCTGCTCGCGCAAGGCGTTCTGGTCCGTAAGTACGACCGATTCCTGCGCGTGTCGATCGGCCGGCGCGAAGAGAACGACCGCTTTCTGGCGGCTTTGGCCACGTGCCTCGAGGAGAAAGACCGATGAACCGTATTGCCACCGTCACCCGAGCCACCAAGGAAACGTCCGTGGCCGTCACCGTCGACCTCGACGGCACCGGTCAGGCCAGGATCGAAACCCCAGTCGGATTTCTATCGCACATGCTGGAGGTGATCGCCCGCCACGGGCGGATCGATCTCGACGTCGTCGTCACCGGCGACACGTTCATCGACTACCACCACACCGTGGAAGACACCGCGCTCGTGCTCGGCGAAGCGTTCGCCTCGGCCCTGGGCGACAAGCGCGGCATCCGGCGCTTCGGCTCCGCCTACGTTCCGCTCGACGAATCACTGGCTCGCGTCGTCGTCGATTTTGCGGGCCGCCCCTACCTGGTCTTCGAGGTCCCCGTAGACCGGGAGATGCTGCTCATCCACCGCGACTTCCCGTTCGCCCTGATCGAGGAATTCTTCAAATCCTTCGCCAACAAGTGCGCGTGCAATCTGCACATCGATCTGCTGCGCGGCCGCAATGGCCACCATGCGGCGGAGGCCATCTTCAAATCATTCGCGGTGGCGATGCGGGAAGCGAAAGCGATCGTGGGGATGGAGATCCCCAGCACCAAGGGGGTCCTTTGAAAGTCACCTTGATCGATTCGCCGGTGGCCAACATCGCCAGCATCGCGCGGGCGTTGCGGGCCGCGGGCGCGGAGCTTCTCATCACGGCGGATCCCGACGAGATCGCTTCCTCGCGCAAGCTCGTGCTGCCCGGAGTGGGCTCGTTTGCGGCAGCGATGCACTGGCTGACGGAGTGGCGCATCGACGCCGCCATGCGCGCGGCGCTCCTCGGCGATGCCTTTCTCCTCGGCATCTGCGTAGGCCACCAGCTCCTCTTCGATCGCTCTTCCGAGATGGGCTGGCGGGCAGGACTGCAACTGGTTCCGGGAGACGTGCGCAGTCTCGAAGGCACACTCCCCGTGCCGCAGATCGGCTGGAATCGCGTCCATGGCACCGGTCCCCTGTTCGACGGCGTCCCGAGCGCGACGCCCTTCTACTTCGTGAACTCGTATGCCGCCCGGGAGGTCACCGCGGAAAGCGCCACCGCGGACTACAACGGTCCCTTCACCGCCGCCGTGCAGCGGGGCCGGACCTTCGGCGTGCAGTTTCACCCCGAGAAATCATCCGCGGCCGGACTGCGCGTCCTGAGGAACTTCGTCGCATGCAGGTGATCCCCTCGCTCGACCTCCTCCACGGCCGCGTGGTGAGACTCACGCACGGCGACTTCGCCAGCGCGCGCACGTATGGCGAGCCCGACGAGGTTCTTGCCGCGCTGCAGGTCCCCCCCGGCTCACGGCTGCACGTCGTCGATCTCGAAGGCTCACGCTCGGGACGGCCCGTCGAGACCGAGATCGTTCGCCGCCTCGCGCGTCGCGACCTGGTCGTCCAGGTGGGTGGCGGCATTCGTTCGGTCGATGACGCCCGTCGCTGGCTCGACTGTGGCGTCGAGCGCCTGGTCGTGGGCACCGTGGCCGCGAATGACCCCGAGTTGCTGGCGACGCTCGTGAGCACGTTCGGCGCGGAGCGCATCGTGCCCGCGGTCGACGTGCGGGACGGCACCGTTCGCGTCGACGGCTGGGAACGCGACGCGGATGCGTCCCTCCAGGAAGTCTTCGCACGCATCGAGCTTCTCGGAATCCCCGAGGCTCTGGTCACGGACATCGGCAGCGACGGCGTGCTGCGCGGACCGTCTTTCGCTCTCTATCGACACTTACGATCAGCGACGCGGGTGTCGCTGATTGCATCGGGAGGGGTCTCCTCCAGCGCTGATCTGGTTTCGCTGGCGCGCCTCGGCAACGTTTCCGCGTGCGTGATCGGGCGGGCGCTGCTCGAGCGCAGAGTCGACCTTGCCGAGGCCGGGGCGCGACTGGCCGTGTCGCAGGCCATCCCCGAGCGCGTCATCCCCTGCCTCGACGTACGCGACGGCCGCGTGGTCAAGGGCGTCTCCTTCCAAGGCATTCGCGACGCGGGCGATCCAGTGGAGTGCGCCGTGCGTTACGAGGAAGAGGGTGCGGATGAGCTGGTCCTTCTGGACATCTCGGCCACGGATCGCGCCACGACGACGACCCTCGAGACCGTTCGCCGCGTCGCCGACTCGATCTTCATCCCGCTCACCGTCGGCGGAGGAGTGCGCTCTCGCGAAGACTTCCGTTCCCTGCTTCGCGCGGGTGCGGATCGCGTGGCCATCAACACTGCCGCCTTGCGCCGGCCGGAGCTGATCCGCGAGTGCGCCCAGGAGTTCGGCGTCCAGGCCGTAGTGCTCTCCTGCGACGCCCGGGGTGGTTTCGCCACCGTGCGTGGCGGCAAAGAGGTCACCGGCGTCGATGCCGTGCAATGGTGCCTCCGCGCGGAGGAGCTGGGGGCCGGGGAAATCCTGCTCACGTCGGTCGATCGCGACGGCACCGGCCTCGGGTTCGACATCGAGCTGCTCCGCGCGGTGACCGGCGTCGTGAAGATCGGCGTGATCGCATCGGGAGGTGCGGGACGACGCGAACATTTTCGCGATGCCATCGAATGCGGCGGCGCCCGGGCCGTGCTGGCCGCCTCACTCTTTCACGACCGTCTGCTCAGCGTCGGCGAGGTCAAGCAATTCCTCGCCGCGGAAGGGATTCCCGTCCGATGAACCTCGTTCCCGCCATCGTCCGCGACGCCCGAACCGGCGCGGTCCTCACACTCGCCTACATGAACGACGAGTCCCTGCGCCGCACGCGCGAGACCGGGGAGACCTGGTTCTGGAGCCGAAGCCGCAATGAGCTCTGGCACAAGGGAGCCACCTCCGGAAACACGCAGCGCGTCGTACACATCGCCGAGGACTGCGACGGCGACGCTCTGGTGGTCACGGTCGTGCCCCGAGGTCCCGCGTGTCACACAGGCGCGACCTCCTGTTTCGCAGACGTTCCGGACCGGCCCATCGAACACCTCATGAACACGCTCCGCTCCAGGAACGAGACAAGGCCCGAAGGTTCGTACTCCACCTATCTCTTCAACGCCGGGCGCGACAAGATACTCAAGAAAATCGGCGAGGAAGCGACCGAGGTGGTGATCGCGGGAAAAGGCGAGAGCCGCGAGCGGATCATCAGCGAGATGGCCGACCTGGTCTTCCACCTCTCGGTTCTCATGATCGACTCGGGAATCGCGTGGACGGACGTGGAGGAGGAGCTAGTGTCGCGTCAAAGTTGAAAACGTGGGTGATTTGCGAGCGGCGGCGGCCGCCACATCAGCCGCCGGGACGGGCGGCCGTCCCCAAGACTTCATCGCGAACATCGCGAGGATGACGCGCGAAGGCGCGTCGCACAATCTAGCCCCGGGCTCGGCCCGGGGACCGCGAGTGTGAGTTTGCTGCGGCCGCGAAGGCGGTCGCCAGAAGTTCCGCGGAAGTGACGTTCGTCAACGTTGTCGCGGCCGCCTTCGCGGCCGCCCGATAGAGCCGAACCGATTCCACCCCGGGCCGAGCCCGGGGCTACATTGTTCGACGCGCCTTCGCGCGTCTACCTGCCGCGAGGGTTCAGATGACAAGACAACCGGATGCGAGACGCCGCGACGAAGCGATGCGGGTTCATCGACACTAGGACGGCGGAGCGCCCCACAGTAAGGCGAGCTCGATCTCGATCTCCTCGAAGGGCGCGATGCGCGCCACTTCGTTCTCGCCGTGCGTGGCCACCAGATGCCAGCCGTTGGGCTCGACCTGGTAGGCCTCGAGCGTCTGCAGCAGTGGATCGATGATCCACACGTGACCCACTCCCTCTCGGGCGTAGATGGGCATTTTCTTCAGGCGATCGAGGCGGCCACTCGAAGGCGAGATCACCTCACACATCCAGTCCGGAACGATCAGGAAGATGTGGTTCTGGGGATACTCAGGCATGCGCTCGCGCCGCCATCCGCCGAGATCAGGAATCAGAACGTTGCGGGCGAAGTGCAGTTCCGGCTCATCAAAAATCCACCATCCTCCCGGCCCTCCGCGACCGAACTGAAAGGGGGGGCCGAGAAAAAAACCTAAGGCAGAGGCCGCATTGGTATGCGGACCGGCCGGCCGAGGAGCGGTAAACAACTCCCCCTCGATCAACTCCGCGACCAGATTGTCCGGAACCTGGAGCAGGTCCTCATAAGTTGCGTGCTCCCGTATCCGCGCCGCCATCCGTCCATTATAGTTCCGGCCATGAAGCTTCTGGCCGCACTCCTCTTCGCCGCCACCACCGCTTTCGCCGCCGAGCGCGCGGACATCCTCATCACCGGAGGAACCGTGGTCACCATGGCCGGGCCGAACATCGAGCGCGGGTCGGTGGTCATCCGCAACGGCGAGATCGTTGCCGTCGGACCTTCCTCCGAGATCGACGGCAAGTACAGCGCGAAGACGGTCATTCGCGCGGGTGGACATGCCGTCGTCCCGGGCTTCGTCAACGCGCACACCCACGCGGCCATGACCCTGTTTCGCGGCATCGCCGACGACCGCGAGCTGATGGACTGGCTGAACAACTTCATCTTTCCCGCCGAGGCCCGGAACGTGGACCGCGACTTCGTGAAATGGGGAACGCGACTGGCCGCGGCCGAGATGATCCGTTCCGGCACCACCACGTTCGCCGACATGTACTACTTCGAGTCCGACGTGGCCCGCGAGACCAAGGCCGCCGGTCTGCGCGGAGTCCTCGGCCAGACCTTCATCGACTTCCCCGCTCCCGACAACAAGACCTGGGACGAGATGGTCGCCTACATGCGCGAGTACTCACGGCAGTGGAAGGGCGACCCCATGATCACGCCCGCCCTGGCACCTCACGCACCCTTCACCGTTTCCACCGAGCATCTCAAACAGGTCCGGGCCTTGGCCACCGAGCTCGGCGCGCCCATTCTCATTCACGTCTCCGAGACGAAAGAAGAACTGCGGCAGGTCGCCGAGAAGCAAAACGGGATGACACCCGGCGCGTACCTCGACTCCATCGGTTTCCTCGGCGACGACGTCGTGGCAGCGCACGGCGTCCATCTCACCCCCGCCGAGCTGACCACCTTCGCCGCGAAGAAGACCGGCGTCGCACACTGCCCCGAGTCCAATGAAATGCTCGCGTCCGGCGCGGCCCCGATCGTGGACATGCTCAAAGCCGGCATGGAGGTCGGACTGGGCACCGACGGTCCCGCGGGGTCGAACAACAACATGGACATGCTCGAAGAGATGGCCAGCGCCGCGCGTCTCCAGAAGGTCACCCGCAGCGACCCCAAGGCCATCAGCGCACGCGAAGTCCTGCGCATGGCCACGATCGGCAGCGCCCAGGTGCTCGGTCTCGCGGACAAGATCGGCACACTGGAGCGCGGAAAGCGCGCCGACGTCGTGCTCATCGACCTCCAGCAGGTCAAGGTGCAGCCGGTCTACTCCGTCGAATCGGCCATCGTCTACGCCGCCTCCGGCAACTCTGTCGTGACCACGATCTGTGACGGAAAGATCCTCATGCGCCATGGCAAAGTGCTCACGGTCAACGAAGCGGAAGTGCTCGTGAAAGCCGAGGAGTACCGACGGAAGGTTCTCGCCAGCCTGAAGAAGTAGCGTCCGGGTCGCGTCGTCCTGGTTTGGGCCTCGACGCGACCTTTCGCAACCTCCCACGCCGGTTTCCCGATCCAACCATGCGCAGACTCCTTCTCCTCCTCCTTCTCCTCGTTCTTGTCGTTCTCTCGGCCTGTGCGCCGCCCGCGCCGCCGCCGGTCGTGGCGCCTCCCCTGCCGCGGCTCACCGCCATCGGACATCCGCAGCGCGTGGTCCTGTTGTCGTTCGACGGACTCGGTGCGGACGGCCTGGCCCAGCAGAGTGGACTGGTCTCCTTCGCGCATCTGGCCAGCAACGGCGCCCACGCCCGCGTCATCCCGGTAAATCCCACGCTCACCGGTCCGACGCACGTCTCCATGCTCACCGGCGCCGACCCGCAGGTCCACGGCATCGTCTCGAACTGGTTTCACCTGCCGGGAACGCCGGCAGAGAAGAACACGCGCGGCATGGATGTCGACATCGACGTGGAGACCCTCGTGGAGGCGGCCCGCCGCCAGGGGAAACGGGTGGGGACGGTTCTCTTCCCCTCGGTCGACAGCCGCACGCAGCGACGCGCAGCGGACTTCGGACTGGTCTGGACGACCTCTTCCACGCTGGGGCGCGTCGTGAAACTCTCCCGCGCGGACTTCAAGAAAGAGTGGGTGCCCCCGACCTGGACGCAGCCACCGCAGCGCCGCACTTCGTACAGCCCGATCATGCGCGCCCGGATCGAGTGGAGCGTTCCGGAGGGGCCGCGCGCGGACGTGGACGTGGTCGCCTACGACACCACGGACGACCGCGCTGAGAACTACGACGCGTTCACCGTCGAGAGCGACGACCGCGAGCTGACCACGGATTCACGGGGCTGGTTTGCGGTGAGCAAGGAACACTTTGGATCCTGGTCGAAGTTCCTCACGGCCACGCCTTCACTGGACCTGACTCTCTACTGGGGCGCGATCTCCCGCTCCAATGCCTATCCCGCCACGTATCGGGATCTGCTGGACGAGCAGGCCGGCTTCTGGCCCGGCGCTCCCGATGAACGCGCCGCGATCGACGCGATCACGTTCGTCGAGCAACTGGAACGTCTCGGCGATTTCCTCGCACGCGCTCAGGCCGTGACCGTTCAGCGCATGCCGTTCGATCTCCTGCTGGCCTACCAACCCATCGTCGACGAAGCGCTGCACAAGTTTCAGGGAGCCGACGATGCCGTCATCCACAGGGCCTATCTCTCCGCGGACCGCGCGCTGGCCACGGTCGGATCGCTGCTCGACGGGAACCGCGACGCCTTCATCGTGGTCGGTGATCACGGCCTGGTGCCGGTGGAGCACGAATATCACCTCGGCCGATTCCTGATCGAGCATGGACTGGCGCCGCGCTGGCGCGCCTACACCTCGAACAATCTCGCCCACCTCTATCGCTACGGCCCGCCGGATGACGGCGACGCGGTGGCCGCTTTGCTCACCGCCACCGGCATCTTCGAAAAAGTGGAAAAGAAGACCGCGGCCTCGCACCGCAACAGCGGCGACATCATGGCCACTTCGTACCCACCCATCAGCGTGTCCGCATCCGAGCAGGAGCCGCTCCTGGGTCCCCCCGCCTCTCATGGACATCACGGAGCGCTGAACACGCACCGCGAGTTGCAACCCGTCTTCCTGGCCAGCGGTTTTGGAGTTCCGTCAGGAGACCTCGGTGAGATTCGGCAGACGAAGATCGCGCGATTCGTGGCCGAGTTGCTGGGCATCGAGCCTCCGCGCTCGGCGGAATAGCGCCGCGCAGGATGTCCGCCGCCCCTCACTCGAAAGCGCAGTTGCCCGCGGTTCTTTCCTCGCGCGTCGCCTCAGAACTCCTCGAGAACCTGCGGGTACTTCCACCGAGCCTCGCGGATTTCCTCCTCGATGATCTCCTGTTCAGGCGCCTCGGCGAGCTGAGGCACTTCCCAGTTGGCCATCCACATCGGGTTCATGTAAGGCAGCACGGCCACGTGCTCGAGGCGATAGGGCAGGCCACGCACAGAGAAGCGCTCGTTGAGGTAGGTGACGACGTCGCGGGACGTGGGATAGCTCATTGGAATCGGTGCTGAGTGCTGGAGTGCTAAGTCGATTGTGCGCCGTCCGTGGTCTTTACGCTCGTTGCCAGCCTAACCTAACTGAGTGCAAGAGAAGACAGTCACTTACGGTGGCGATACCTGCGCCAATGGCGCAGCATCGAGGCCGGAAGTATTCTCCGGCCGAGAGGCTTCTCAACCACCTTCGGGCTCTCGGCGTCAATCTCGAGCAGTCGCTCGGAAATCGCCGGCCATCACGAACACGATGTAACTCATGCGATCCTTCTTGCCACCCTGCCTTACGCATGCTATATTTTCTTTCAACCACTCACACTAGAGAAGGAGATCCAGCCATGCGCACCGCACTCCGCATTTATGCACTCGTGTTGTTGGTCGCGCTATTCGGTTCCTTCCCTGCGTTCGCGTTCAATGATGATTGGGGTGGAATCGAAGACGATTGGTCGACGCTGTCTAATCCGACTCCAGGCCCATCCAACCCTCCGACGCTCAGCGCATGCACTGCGAGACGAAGCCAAAATCAAGGCTGCCGTGTATGCACGCAGTACTATAACCAGGCTGGCCAGTATATGGGCTATTTCACTTGCGCCTTCGTTACCTGGAGTGCGGCCTGCGGATGTGAAAAGGCGCTAACGCCCGAATGCAGACGCACGGACACGACATGCACATACAGCGACTACTGAGGGTCGCCCTGCGCCGCCAATGGCCCATTGTCCTCTCCGTGATCTCACTATGGTCAGTCGGTGCGAACGGCGCGCAGATTACGATCTCGCAGCAGGAAGCGACAGGCCAGTTCCAAACGGCAAGTGTACGTGCGCTGCGGCTCGACGGCGTCGGCGACCCAATGGAACAAACCACCTCTGTGCCGGGCACCACCGACTTGACACTGCCTGAGGGGCTGTGGGAGGTCCAGATCCTCGGCGACAGGATGTGGGCGCCGCCAGTCCACCTACGGAACGACGACTCCTCCACTGTACGAGTGTGGCCTGCCGTCGCTCTCACCGGCACCCTGAACGCGGGGAGCGCCTTACGCGCTCGATTTACATCTCTGGAACCGCAGGGCGCTTCCGGCGAAGCGAGGTGCGCCGTGGCCGGTGAGAAGTGGGAATGCTGGCTTCCCACCGGACGCTACGACCTGCGCTTTTCCGCCCCTGGCTCGGCCCCGGAGTTTCGCTTCGATATGGTCGTTCCGAAGGATTCCAAGCCCCCGAAGGATCTCAAGCCGCCCGATTTACGCCTGCAGTTCGTGGCCGGAGCATCGCTCTCAGGAAGCGTCGAGGCGGCCCGTGGCTCGAGGATTCCAGTCGAGGGAACGAAGGTCGTCATGATTCCGGCGAGCCGGGAAACTGCCGGTGAGGCCCATGTGGTTTCCGCCGATGGGAAGGGGTTCTTCCAGTTCAAAGGCCTCGCCCCCGGAGACTATTCGGTCGGGGTGAACACAAAGGGGCTGGTGGCGCGAACGCAATCCGTGAACATCCTGGCGGACCGTGCGGCCGAATTGAGCACACCGCTACTTCTCGATACTCCGAAGAGACTGACCGTCACCGTCATGCCCCCGCTGGATCCCGCCGGTGTCTCATGGAGCCTCAGGCTGGTTTCATTCGATGCCCGGGCGCGAACAGTGAGCCTCATCTCCGAATCGCAGGCCACGGCGGCAGGGGAGTGGAGTCATCGCGGGCTCACGGCGGGCGAGTACGAGGTGCAGATCCGGCTCGCAAGTGGAGAGCTGTGGAAGTCCGAGACGGTCGTGGTCGGTTTCGAGGACGTGGCCATCGCAGTGTTCGCTCCTGCCATGCGGATCACCGGCCTCGTGACTCTGGGCGACCGGCCCCTGTCCGCCAGGCTCTCTTTCGGAGGAGAGGGAGGGCCGATGCTGAACTCGGACGCAGAGGGCCGGGTCACTGGCGAGATACCCCCCGACGATCAAGAAGAACGCTCGATCCTGGTCGAAGCGGAGACCCCTCGGGTCCGGCGGACGGTCAAGGCGAGAATCCAGAGAAACGAGGGGCGCGACGCCTATTTCACGATCAACCTGACGGCGACGACGTTGATGGGCCGGGTCGTAGACGAGGATCGATCTCCTCAACCCGACGCCATCCTCACCGTGACGCGAGATGCCAACGACTTCGAGCAGGGATTCACTGAAAAGGACGGCTCTTTTGAAATCGCCGGGCTCGAGCCAGGCGAGTACAACGTCACAGCAGCGGGGTTCCGGCGCTTATCCAAACCGATCTCCGTCGAACTGAGAAAAGGTGAAGCCGCGGAAGTGGAGTTGGTTCTCGAACGGAATGAACAGGTTCGCGGGAGAATGACCATGGGCGATACCCCGGTCATTTCCGCTGAGATCTACGCGCGATCACGAGAGGCTTGGACGCCGATCCCTCATCAAGTGAGGACCAACGAGAGAGGATTCTTCGAGCTGGACCTGCCACCTGGCACGAAGACCTACGACGGTCTAGCAGTCCACCCAGCCTTTGACATCGTGATCGGACGTGGTTCTGTCAGACCCGGCAGGATCGCCTGGGTTCGAACGAACCAAATCGGCGGAATGGTCATCATCGAATCGACGTCCTATGGCGATCTGGTCCTCGGACACAATGGCGCCGAGGTCGACGTGAGCTTGATCGTCTCGCTGGCCGGCAGCGTCGTCCCGGGACGGCTCACTGTGCCGCGTCTGGAGCCGGGACAGTACTCGGTCTGTTCCAGGAAAAGCGCCGCCTGCGTCAATGGTTACCTGGCGCCTCGAGGGACCCTGACACTAACCATCGATCAGTCCGCGGATTGAAAGAGGGGACGAATGCAGGATCACGCGGCAGCGGCAAACGCCTCTGTTCCTTACTCCACCCCCAATTCCTTCATCTTCGCGTTCAACGCGCGAACCGAGATCCCCAGAGACTCGGCCGCCTCCGCGCGAACGGGAGCTCGCAGAAGGGCCTCTTGAATCTTGAGGCGCTCGACGGCCTGAGCAGCGCGCGTGGTGGCCTGTTCGAGCGTACCGGACAGGTCGAAGGCGTCACGCAAGGCGTCGCCGCCGCGGTTGCCGAGGTGCAGATCACGTGGCTCGATGGTGTTGCGATCGCAGAGGATGGAGGCCCGCTCCACACAGTTCTGCAGCTCGCGGATGTTGCCGGGCCAGTCGTAGGCGCGCAGCACGGCCCGGGCGGCGTCGGTGATGCGCAACCCCGGCCGCGGCAGCTCGCGGGCGAAGCGGGGTACGAAGAAATCGACGAGCGCGTCGATGTCTTCGCGTCGCGCACGCAGCGGCGGGACGACGACGGGGAAGACGTTGATCCGGAAATAGAGGTCATCCCGGAACAGACCCCTGCGGACGTTCTCCTCGATGTCGCGGTTGGTTGCGCAAATGATGCGCACGTCGACGTCGATCGGTGTGGTGCCGCCGATCCGCTCGAAACGCCGTTCCTGCAGCACGCGCAGGATCTTGCCCTGAACGCTGAAATCGAGCTCGCCGATCTCGTCGAGAAAGATCGTCCCTGCGTCGGCCAACTCGAACTTGCCGAGTTGCCGGGCCGACGCGCCTGTGAACGACCCCTTCTCGTGTCCGAACAGCTCATTCTCGATGAGCGTGACCGGAATGGCCGCGCAGTTGATGGCCACGAAAGGGCGCTCGCGACGCGGCGAAAGCCGGTGAATGGCCCGCGCAAAGAGCTCCTTGCCGGTGCCCGACTCGCCGAGCAGGAGCACGGTGGAATCGGTGGGCGCCACGCGCTGGATGGCGTGCGAGACCTCCACGATGCGCGGCGAGTCTCCGACGATGGCCGGCAGCCCGTGACGCTTCTGGAACTCCTCCTTGAGCAGGAGGTTCTCGTGCTGGAGCTCGCGGTGCTCGCGACAGCGGCGCAGCAACAGGGAGAGGTGGTCCACGTCGATCGGCTTCTGAATGAAGTCGTACGCACCGAGCTTCATCGCTTCCACCGCGTTCTCGATCGTGCCGAAGGCGGTCATCACGATCACCGGGCAGTCGGGGTCACTCTCCCGCGCCTGACGCAGCACCGCGATCCCGTCCGCGCCCGGCAGGCGCAGGTCGGTGAGCACGGCCGCATAGCGCCGTCCTTCCGCGAGCCAGCGCATGGCCTCGACGCCCGACGAGGCCACGTCCGGCTCGAAGCCGTCGGCCTGCACCGCTTCGCGCAGCATGTGTGCGAGCGACTCCTTGTCCTCGACGATGAGCAGACGCTTCATCTCAGAGTCCGAAATACGACCTGATCCGCGACAGCACGGTCTGTTGAGCTTCTTCGGTGGAGGCGTTGCGGAGGGACTCGATCGACCCGCGACGCTCGGTCACTTTCGAAGAGATGGCCTCGACCAGCCCGGGATGCTGCTGCAGCACCGGTTGCAGCGCGGCCTTGGTGATCTCGATGACCAACACGTCCGAGAGCGCCACCACGTCCGCGGCGCGGTTCTCGCCGGTGAGCAAGGCCATCTCGCCAAAGAAATCGCCCGCGCCGAGCCGGGCCACCTCTTCGGTGCCGATGCGGACCGCCACCACGCCCTCGTGGACTGCGAACATCGAATCTCCGGACTGACCTTCGCGGATGATGGTCTCGCCTTTGGAGAATGCGTGCACCCGGGCCATCGAGGCGATCGATTCGTGCTCCGGGACCGACAGTGGAGAGAGCACATCGATCCGTGCCAGACGCCCGGCGATCTGGGTCGCATCCAGTTCCTTGCGCTGCAGCGGCACTTCGTAGCGTTGATGCAAACGCACCGGGAACGCAATGGGGATCTCATTGCGCCGCAACGCGTACCAGGCCGCCTTGCGGATGTCGGCGTCGATGCGATCCCGCTGCGAGTAATCCAGCGTGTGGTATTTGATCTCGTACGTCAGTCCCGAGTCGCCGAAGCCACCTACACGCGCATAGGCCGGCACCTGTGTCGACACGCCGTCGACGTTGGAGGCGGCCTGCGTCAGGATCGGCAGCACCGCGGACGGCGCCACGTTGTAATCGAGGCTGATCGAGAGGACGCGGGCGTTCAGGTTGTTCCTGGGAAAAACCTCCACCCGTTCACGGGCCAGCAGAGAGTTCGGGACGATGACCACGCTGTTGGTGAAGGTCCGCAGACGCGTGCCGCGCCAGCGCACCGCCTCCACGACCCCCAGGTGGTCGCCTGTGCGAACGACATCCCCCACCTTGAAACTGTCATCGAGATGCAGCGCGATCCCGGCAAACAGGTTGCCGAGCGTCTCCTGCATTGCCAACCCGAGGACCGCGGCGACGACCGTCCCGGTCGCCAGAACGGCCGTGAAGCCCGTTCCCCATATCGACGAAACCGCCCACACCAGCAACACGATGAACAGGCCGATGGAAACGATCTCCCGGAGCAGCGCAGGGGCCTGGACTTGCCGCCTCCGGGAGAACAGATCGAAAAGCAGCAGATCGAGAAGTCGGACGACGAAGAAGATCAACGCCACGTCCAACAGAAAACGGGTCAGGCTGCCCGCCAGCTCGGCGTCGATGCCTCGCCTCTGAAGGACGGCCGCGTTCTGGACCAGAATCCAATGGAGCGCTCCCAGCGCGACCGCGAAGAGCAGCGGCACGATCAGCCGCGAGCCACGCTTCATGAGACCTGACTCCGCCCCCGCGCGCGGACCAGCCGGAACAGCTCGCGGGTCCCCACGATCAGGTGCAACACGCCCAGGCCCGAGACGAACCCCCGCAGGAAGGGGTTATCGGACAGCAGCGACAGCACCGCGGTGCTGTGCAGCAATGAGTTCATCGTCCAGATCCGGGTCCACGGCACGACGGTGAAGAACAGCCCCGCCTCGACGCAATAGAGGGCGAAGAAGAGAGGAAGCGACATTGGCCGGAATTCTAGTCGGAATTGAAAAGGATCAGCGAAAAAGGCCGGATGCACGCGCGACGGCGCCTTCACGCGTTGTCGTGAGTGCGGGTGGGCATCAAGCTCACAGTTCCACAGCGGGGACTGCGCCCGCCAACCCAAGGAACGCCGGCGTCCCGCCGGCTGGCTGTGCGGCGTCCTCGCCGCGGGCGGGGGAAGGCGTGC
>JBDTOZ010000597.1:0-2687 GCA_039932995.1 Acidobacteriota bacterium
CCGCCAACCGCCAACCGCCAACCGCCAACCGCCAACCGCAACCGCAACCGCAACCGCCGACCATGGCAACCCTTTCGCACAGTGGGAAAGCGCCGGTGGTACAGTCGGCTTTTGGAGGAACGCCATGGACGAGAACACCCCGGAAACCGCTGAGGGCGCGGACGCCGATGCGGACAACCGCTTCGGCCGAGCGAAACAGTTTGTCGGCGACAAATACGAGACCGCGTCGGGCGCGGTCCGTGACGGATACAACGCCGTGAAGGAGAAGGTGGAGGACGTCGACTTCGGCGCCATCACCGACCAGGTGCGCACCTACGTGCGGTCCAACCCGGGCAAAGCTCTCCTGATCTCCGTCGGCGTCGGATTCCTGATCGGGCTCCTGCTCCGCCGTGACGACGAGGACTAGACGAGATGGAACCTTCCGCAGACGAGCATGAGCGTTCGGCCGCCGGCCAGGACTTCGACGATGACGCGATCCGCGGCAATGCCGCCGCATGGGGGCAGAAGATGGTCGAGGACGGTCCACAGGCATTGCTGGAAGAGGTCGAGAACCTGCTTCCCGAGGCATGGCGCGAACAGATCCAGGCCTTCCCTGTCGCGGCGGTCGTCCTCGGGATGGGCGTCGGCCTCTGGCTGGGAATGAAGAAGAGCGACGAGGTCATCGCCGCCGGAACGGCCCTGATCTCTTCCGCGGCCATGGCCAATGTGTCGCAGGTGATGGACAAGATGAAGAAGTAGTTCGGGCAGCGGCTCGTGGGTGGCCGAGTGCGCAGGTGAGCCCTTGAATGGACTGCTCACGCGGTAGAATGCCGGTCATGCCCGCGATGGCTGCCCCCTCGCTTCTGTTTCAGGACACGCACGATCCTCTCGAGTCGCTGGCCGCCGAGGTTCATCGGACGTATTTTTCGAAATACCCGCCGCTGCCGGTCCGCTGGGGGCAACAGATCACGCGGAAGAAGCGGCGCAGCATCCGGCTCGGCTCGTACAACCATCACACGACCGAGATCCGCATCCATCCCATCCTTGGCGCACCCCAGATCCCGGCCATCTTCATCATGTCGGTGATCCATCACGAGTACCTGCACCACGTGCTCGGCCCCCATCACAACCGGCGTTTCCACCAGCACGAACGCCAGTTCCGCTATCACCGCGAAGCGCAGGAGTGGATCCGCCGCAACCTGTTCCTGCTCCTGGGCCGCAAGAAGAGCGAGTTGAAACGCCCCGCCCCACCCACGCCCTCTGGCCCGCAGGCCACACAGGTCTCGCTGTTCTGAGAACCGGTCCGGTGCGTTGAATCGCTGTGCAGTGAATCGTTACAGTCCCATCGGAAAGGTGAGGGTGTACACGTAGCGACCGCGGGCAACGGAGAGCACGATCGAGGATCGTTCGGCGCCGCGGACCAGCTCCGTGTTGGCGTCGGCGGTGGACGCCACTTCGCGGCCGTTGATCCCGACGATCACGTCGCCTGGCTGCAGGCCGATCTCGGCGGCGCGCGAGCTCGAGAGCACGTTTTCGATGACCACGGTACGACGCTCGTCGGCGATGCGCAGGCCGGCCACTTCCTGGAGGATGCGCAGACCGAGGTCGGCCGGCGGATCGGCGGGCCGGACCTGCACGGTCCGCGTGGCGCCGCCGCGGACCACGGTCATTTCCACGGCCTGACTGGCGGCCAGGGTGGCGGTGTAGGTGGAAAAGGCTTCCCGCGAATCGACGACTCTGCCGCTGACGGAGGTGATGATGTCTCCCGCGCGCAGTCCGGCCTTGTCGGCGGGCGAATCGCCGAACACGCGCACGAGCAGGGCGCCACGCTGGATGTCATGGCCGAGACGCTTCGCTTCTTCCGGAGTGAGGGTCGCGGTGACGGCACCGATCCAGGCCGCGTGTACTTCGCCGAAGCGCAGCAGATCCTGGATCACCTTCTTGGCACGATCGACGGGGATGGCAAAACCGATCCCCTGGCCTTGAGCGTAGATGGCCACGTTGATGCCGATGACCTTTCCTTCGATGCTGAGCAGCGGTCCGCCGCTGTTGCCGGGGTTGATGGAGGCGTCGGTCTGGATGAAGTCGGTGAAGGTTCGCCCGGCCGTCTCGGACGGAACGGAGCGGCCCAGCGCCGAGACCACACCGGTGGTGACCGTACCGCTGAGGCCAAACGGATTGCCGACGGCCACCACGGTCTCGCCGATCATCAGATCACCGGAGGTGCCGATCGGTGCGGCCGGAAAGCCCTTGCCGTCGACCTTCAGGACCGCCAGATCGCTGTCGGGATCGACGCCCAGCAGCTTGGCCGGGAGTTGCGTGCTGTCGTTGAAGTTCACGGTGATGCGCGAGGCGCCTTCCACGACGTGGTTGTTGGTGACGATGATGCCGTCGCTCGACCAGACGAATCCCGAGCCCAGAGACTGTGAGGTGTACGAGCGCTCCCGCGGTCCGAAGAATCCGAATGGATCGAACGTGGCGTCGGACTGCCGCCGCCGAATCGTGGCCTCGGTCTGGATGTTGACCACGGCCGGCAGAACGTTGTGCGCCACCACCACGATCGGGGTCCGCCTTTGTGCGCTCACCGTGGCCGGAATCGTCGGCGCCGCCGGCTGCACCTGCTGCGTCCGCGCGGGCTGAGACTCCACGGCCTGCCTGCAACTGATGGTGAGAGCGAAAGCGAGCAGTGCCAGGCGAAGCTTCATCCG
>JBDTOZ010000598.1:0-9048 GCA_039932995.1 Acidobacteriota bacterium
TGACGCGGACGTTTGGGGGCGCGGGCATTCTGCCCGTCGCCGCTCCGGGCAGGATGCCCGGAGCCCCACGGTCCCAGTATGGCGTTCACCTCCAGCGTCGGGTCACGAAGCGCGTGACACGCGGCGGGGTGCGCGGATGAAGTCGCGGAAGTGGTGAATCGCGTCACGGGGAATCCAGGCCGTCACGCTGACGCCTTCTTCCCCGATGGTCTGCTCCTGCACCTCGGCTGTTTCATGGAGACGGGCCAGGAGCCGCGACTCCGCGTGCGGAATCTCCAGGTGCAGCAGCTCTCCCCCCTCACGCTCGCGGTCGCGGACGACGTCGATGAGCGAGGCCATCCCTTCGCCGGTCAGGGCGGACACGACCACTGCATTGCGGCGGCGCATGACGAAGTGCTCTTCGATGCGATCGAGTTTGTTGTAGACCTCGATCACGCGCTCGCTGTCGATGCCCAGATCGCCCAACACTTGCTGGCCGACCTCACGCTGCTCGGCGTACTGGGGGTGGCTTCCGTCGATCACGTGCAGGACCAGATCGGCGGCCACTGCTTCTTCCATCGTGGAACGAAACGAGGCCACGAGATGGTGAGGGAGCTTCCGGATGAAGCCGACCGTATCCACGATCACCGTCTCGCGCGGCATCTCCGCGGCGATGCGGGCGGACTTTGCGTCGAGGGTGGCGAAGAGGCGGTCCAGCGCGGCGGCCTCGCCGAGAGTCAGCCGGTTGAAGAGCGTGGATTTGCCGGCGTTCGTGTAGCCGACCAGAGCGACGGTGTAGACGGACTGGCGCGACTTGCGCTGCGTGCCGCGCGTCTTCTCGATGTGCTTGAGCTCTTCCTTCAGCTTGGCCACGCGCGTGCGCACGATGCGGCGGTCGAGCTCGAGCTGGGTCTCGCCCACGCCGCGCTTCGCCCCGCCGCCCGCACCACCACCCTGCCGCTCGAGGTGGGTCCAGGCCCGGGTCAGCCGGGGCAACAGGTACTCGAGCTGCGCCAGCTCCACCTGGGTCCGGGCCTCGCGCGTCCGCGCGCGCCCCGCGAAGATGTCGAGGATGAGGCCACTGCGGTCGAGGACCTTGATGCCGATGATCTTCTCGAGGTTGCGCACCTGGGCAGGCGAGAGATCGTCGTCAAAGACGATCAACGTCGCGCCGACGTGCCCGGCCAGCGACTTGATCTCCTCCGCTTTTCCCTTGCCGATGTAGGTCGAGGAATCCGGTGAGTTGCGCTTGCCGAAGACGCGTCCGGCCACCGTGGCCCCCGCCGTTTCGATGAGCTTCGCCAACTCCTCGATGTGCTCCTCGGCGACAGCGCGGGAAAGCTGAGGAAGGATGAGCCCGGCGGCGATGGCGGATTGCATGGGTCGTTCGTGACCATGATAGCGGCTCCGGGGCCCGGCACTGAGCACCAACCTCGCCCACGGCCCCGCTCAACCGCCAACCGTTATGATTCGCTCATGTACCTCCTGTACGAGGTCTTCCTGTACCTCGTGCTCCTGATCGCGCTGCCGTGGTTTCTCCTCACCGGCGTGTTGCGGGGCAAGTACCTGGTGAACTTCCCCGCGCGCGCCGGGTGGTTTCGCCATCGCCGGGAGGCGCACGATCTCTGGATCCATGCCGTTTCCGTCGGCGAAGCGATGGCGGCCAAGCCGGTCGTGGACGAGATCCTGCGCCAGCGGCCGGGAACGTCCATCGTCTTCACCACCACCACGCTCACCGGTCAGGCGCAGGCGCGGCGGCTCTATCCCGAGGCCACGGTCACGTACTTTCCGTTCGACTTCGCCTTCGCGGTGCGGCGATTCCTGGAGCATCACCGGCCGCAGGTGTTCGCGACGATGGAGACGGAGATCTGGCCCAATGTGACGCGGATCGCGCGGGAACGCGGGCTGCGTCTGCTGCTGGCCAACGGCCGCATCTCCGACCGCTCGTTCCCCCGATACCGCGCCTTTCGCTGGATCGTCGGACATGTGTTGCGCAAATACGACCGCATTCTGGCCCGCGAGGGAACGGATCGGGACCGCTTCCTGATCATGGGAGCTCCGCCGGCAATCGTGGAAGTGAGCGGAAACGTGAAGTTCGACTACGAGCCGGACGACACGCCGCTGGAGATCGCTCCGCAGCTCGAGGCGCTCATCGCCGGCCGCAAGGTAGTGGTCTTCGGATCGACGATGGAAGGAGAGGACGAGATGCTCCTGCCGGAGATCGAAGACCTCCTGGCCCACCATCGCGTGCTCGTCGTGATCGCGCCCCGGAAACCGGAACGGTTCGAACTGGTGGCCGCTCTCCTGGCCACTTCCTCTCTGCGCTTCGTCAGAAGAAGTGAGATGACCGGCGCCGCGGCCTCCGTTTCGTCGAACGAGCGCCCGGGCGCGCTGCCGGTGCTCCCCGGCCCCTCCCCATCCGTCACGCAAGCACCCCCGGACGTCCTTCTGCTGGATACTTTCGGGGAACTGGCCCGGATCTACCGCTACGCCACGGCTGCCTTCGTGGGGGGAACGCTGGTCGAAGTGGGAGGGCACAATCCGATCGAGGCGGCAGCGGCCGGGGTGCCGGTGGCGTTCGGGCCCTCCATGTCCAACTTCCGAGAGATCGCGCAGCTCTTCCTGCGCAACCAGGCCGGCGCGGAAGTCCGTTCGGCGGCCGGGGCCGTGGAGTTCGCCGCGCGCATGCTGGAGGAGCCCGAGCTGCAGCGGGCCTGGGGGGAGCGCGCGCGGAAAACGGTCCTTCAGAACCGAGGAGCCTCGAAGCACACGGCGCGCAGGATCGTCGAGTTGCTCGCATGAACGTGCTGGAGCTCCTGTGGCGCGGCGTGAACCGCCTCCGCCGGGCGCTCTATCGCGCCGGATGGTTGCGCGCACGGCGGCTGCACCGGCCCGTGATCTCGATCGGCAACATCGCCGCGGGCGGGACCGGAAAGACGCCCGCGGTCATCGCCGTGGCCCGCTTTCTGGGCGGCCACGGGCTCCGCGTGGCCGTGCTCACGCGCGGCTACGGGCGGGCTGGAAAAGCGCAGGGGCCGGTCACATCAAATGATGCCGATCAATATGGCGATGAACCGGTGCTGATTAAAAAGTCTACAAATGCAGCCGTATTGGTTGGCCGTAATCGATACGAAAACGCTCACAATTTTGATTGCGATGTATTCATCCTCGACGACGGCTTTCAGCACCTCCAGCTCCACCGCGACTTCGATCTCGTGATCGACGCGCCGTCCCGCATCCATCGTGAGGGACGCTCCGCGCTCCGCGACGCCGATGCCATCGTCCCGCGACGTCTCCGCACCATCCTCCCGGAAGAGCTGCACGGAAAACGCGTCTTCGCCTTTGCCGGACTGGCAAACAATGAACAGTTCTTCACCTCCCTCCGGGACGCGGGACTGGACCTCGTGGAAACGCGCGGATTCCCCGATCACCACCGCTACACCGCCGCCGACCTCCTCTCCATGAAGAAGGGCCTTCCCCTGGTGACCACGGGCAAGGACGCGGTCAAGATCAGCGATCCGGACGTGATCGCCGTCGGGGCGGAGCTCGCCATTGACGAGGCGGTGCTCGGACAGTTGCTCCGCGTGGCCCGCGGTGAGTCCTCGTCACCCCAATCGGATGCGAACGCGGCGAATGTGATCCCTCGAAAGCGGCGGCGCCGCAAGAATCCGGTCCTCCAGCGAGTCGAGTACACCCTCTACCGCCTGGTGGCGCGCAGGGTGGTGTCCATGTCGGAAGCCTCCCTCCACCGTTGGGGCACGCGGCTGGGCGCCTTGATGGCACTGGTTCTTCGCCGGCGCGATCGCCTGGCCATGCGAAACCTCCGCTTCATCTTCCCCGCGGCCGCGGAACGCGAGCTGCGC
The DNA here is from genome assembly GCA_039932995.1 of Acidobacteriota bacterium. GTDB lineage: Bacteria > Acidobacteriota > Thermoanaerobaculia > Gp7-AA8 > Gp7-AA8 > QHVT01. The sequence continues at coordinate 3,843 of JBDTOZ010000598.1, forward strand.
CGCATCCTCGACGCCTGCTGGCGGCATTTCGGCCGGGAAGGCCTGATCTCCGTGCAGACCCAGAACCTCTCGCTGGAGGAGGTCGCGGCGCGTTGTCCGATCGTGAACGTCGAGATCCTCGACGAAGCGATCGCACGGGGGAAAGGGACGCTCCTGCTCGGCGCCCACTGGGGTGGCTGGGAGGTGGGCGGACTGGCACTCATGGCTCACGTGAGGAACGTGCGCACGGTGGCCCGGCCGCTCGACAATGACCTGCTCGAGCGCGAGTTGCAGGTCCTGCGGGCCAGGACCGGCGCAGAAATCGTCGACCGCCGCAAGGCTGCCCGTGCTCTGATGCGGGGTCTGTCCGAGAACGCCGTCGTGGTGCTCCTGCCTGATCAGGCCGTCCAGCCGCGGGAAGGGGTGCTGGTGCCCTTTCTCGGCCGTCAGGCCTGGACGACGGCGGCCCCCGCAAAGATGGCCATTCGCGCCGGATCTACAATTGTGTTCGCTTCTTGCATTCCCGACGGCCTCAGGCACCGACTCGAGTTTCACGACTCGCTGCTGACCGAGGCCGGGATGGATCCGGTGGAGTTGACCGCCCGCATCAACGATGTCATCAGCCGCCGCATCCTCGAGCGTCCCGAGCTCTGGTTGTGGATGCATGACCGTTGGAAAGGGACGGAGAGAAAAGAGACGTAATGCATGGCGTGTGAAACGGTCGTGATTGGCCTCAATTGGTTGGGAGACAACGTCCTCGCCCTTCCTGCCTTCAAGGCGCTGCAGCACCGCTTCCGTAGCGAAGGGGGCGTGGCCGTGGCCGTGCCGCGAAACGTCGCGCCTCTTCTTGAAGCAACGGGCGTCTTCAAGGAGGTCATCCCCTGGCCGCGCTCCACGATGAACCGGATCGCCTCGCTTCGGGAACGAGACTTCCGGCGGGCCATCATCTTTCCGAACTCGTTCCGCTCGGCCGCCATCACGTTCGCCGCCGGCATCGACGAACGGTGGGGCTATCCCACCGACTTACGGCGCCTGTTCCTGAACCGTCCCGTGCAGCCGAACCGGCCCCGCGGACATCAGCTCGACGATTACACCGCGTTGCTCGCCGCTCTGAATGCCCCACGGGTCGTCGACGACATCCCCACCATCAAGCTGCCCGCCGCCGTGCGCGAGCACGGGCGCAAACGGCTGCTCGAGATCGGTCTGCACCTGGACCGCCCCGTCTTCGGCATTCACGCGGGAGGTCTCTATGGACAGGCCAAGCACTGGGGAGACGAGCGCTACGTCGAGGTGATCAAGGGACTGCGCCTGGAAGGCTTCGACATCGTCCTGCTGACCAGTCCCGGCGAACGCGCCCAGGCCGAGCGGATTGCCACGACGTGCAACGGCGTGCCGATGGTGGGTCATGACGGCGATGTCCTGGAGCTGGCCGCGGCGATGTCGCACTGCTCGGCCGTGATCACCAACGACAGCGGCCCGCTGCACGTGGCCGCGGCGCTCTCGGTCCCGACGGTCTCGATCTTCGGGCCCACCGATCCGGATCGCACGGTCATCCCCGGCGCGACGCGCGTGATCCGCCAGCGTCTCGCCTGTCAGCCCTGCTACCAGCGCGCCTGCCCCCTCGGCCATCACCGTTGCATGGCCGACGTCACGGTCGAAGAAGTCCTGGAAGCCGCCGTCGGCCTGTTCTCCGCGACCGAGACCCGGATCGACATCGAGCGCGCGACCTGATTCAGCGCGGGGCACAGCAGTCGGCGGCTGACGCTTCGCGCCTGCGCCCTGATTCCTGGTTGCGGGCCCTCCCCACCGCGCCCTGCTCCCGGCTCCCCGCCCTATAATCAACGCCGATGGCCCGCGCTGCCGCAAAGGACGAGGACAAGCTCTACAAGATTGGCGAAGTCTGCAAGCTCGCCGACCTGCAGCCGTATGTCCTTCGCTACTGGGAAACCGAATTCCCCCAACTGGCACCCGGAAAGAGCGGCGGAGGGCAGCGGCTCTACAACCGGCGCGAAGTGGACATCATCCTGCGCATCAAGGCGCTTCTCTATCGCGACGGCTTCACCATTGCCGGCGCGAAGAAGAAGCTCGAGACCGACATGGCCGAGGAGCGCGCGGCGCCCGTTCCTGCGATCCCACCGGCCGCCCCTGCGGATCGTCCGTCCAATGAGGTGCTGGCGAAGGTCAAACGCGATCTTCGCGAACTGCTCGCGCTGCTGTCGTAAGACGGTCCGGCCGAGGGAATCCTGTGGAGCGGTGGGCTTTAGCCCTCCGGGCTCTCGCGAAACTGGAGCCCACGTTTGTCGTTTTGCCACCGTCCTCGGAATCTCACTCCCGTATGCTCGCTCATCCAAGCCATGCGTAAGATCATCCCGGCCCTGCTGGTGCTCGCTCTCGCAGTTGTCGCCTCCGCCCAGGAAGCCGATGAACGGATCGGGATCCTGCTGGAGACCCTCGGCGACACGGACCAGGGCGTCGTGGCGCGGATGACCTTCCGCTTCAACACGCCGGCGGTCGAAGAGCCGGGGGCGTTACTGGTCCTGCAAGGGTCGTTGATGAAGGAGGGACAAGTCCTTCGCAACTTCCGCTTTCCGCTGCCGGAAGAGCGTCCCAGCCAGGTGCCGAGCATCCAGGTGGTCCCCGAGGGGGAGGTCACCGTGGAAGTCCGGCTGCTCCTCGAGGGACAGGAAAGCGCGACGCCGCTCCTGCTCTCGCGCACGAGCAAGACCTTCACCGTCGCAAAGACCGGCACGCCCTATGTGGCCGGCGCCAACGATGGTGCCGATGCCATTCTCGCGGAGGGGCTCCTGCCGGAGACCGTGGGAGCGGTGAAGATCCGTCCGCCGCAACGCGACGTCGCGCCGAACCTGTTCATCGTCAACGTCGACACGCTGCCGCCCGTGGCGCGGGTCGAGTTCTGGGTGGACGGCAAGAAGGTCATCGCGCGCAACGCTCCGCCCTTCCGCGCCGAGCTCGACCTCGGCCGGTTGCCGAAACGCGTCGAAGTGAAGGCGGTCGGGCTGGACAAGCAGGGCCGCTATGTCGATGCGGACGCGTTCATCGTCAACGAGCGCGAGACGCCGCTCGAGCTGAAGATCACTCGCACCGAGACTCCCGACGGCGTCTCCCACTTCAAGCTCAGCCTGCAGAACCCGAAGGGCATGGGCATCCGCAACGTGGTCTTCTTCGCCGGCGACAAGCAGATCCACGAATGGACGCAGCCTCCTTACGCGCTGGACCTGCCCACGACCCGGCTGGCGGGCGTGGAGTTCGTACGCGCCTCCGCCTTCGACGAGACCGGCTACGAGGCCAGCGATCTGCTCTTCCTCGACGGCCAGCGCTTCATCGAAGAGATGGAGGTGAACGTGGTCGAGCTGCCGGTCTCGGTCAGTGACCGCGGCGGCAACCCGATCACCAACCTGGAAGAGAAGAGCTTCACGATCATCGAGAACGGGAAGCCTCAGACGATCTCCAGCTTCAACTTCGCCGCAAATCTGCCCATCTCCGTGGGCGTGCTCCTCGATCACTCGGGCAGCATGGAGAAGCGGATGGAGGCAGCCAAGGCCGCGGCCATTCAGTTCTTCCAACGGATCATCAAGAAGGGAGACCGGGCCTTCATCGGAGCCTTTGCCGGCGATCCCTCGCGCAACGCGCCTTTCGTTTCCGAAGTGGCCACGCTCGAAGCACAGGTCAACGCCATCCCCGCGGCCGGCGGCGGGACGGCGCTCTACGACGCCATCGTCACCGGCCTCTATCGCTTCCGCAACGTGCAGGGCCGGCGCGCACTGGTGGTCATCACCGACGGAGAAGACACCAACTCCCGGCTCGATTACAAAGACATGCTCGCCTACGCCCGCGCGGCGCGTGTGCCGCTCTACTTCATCGGCGTCGGTTTCGCCCTCGGCGACAACGGCATGAAGTCGCTGGCCGCGGAGACCGGCGGCGTGGCCTACTTCATCCGCAATGTGAATCAGCTCCCCGAGACTTACGCGCAGTTGGAAAAGGATCTCCGCTCGCAGTACCTTCTCAGCTATCACACCGAGAGCTCGAAGAAGGACCAGGCCTACCGGACGATCGAAGTGAAAGTGAACCATCCCGATGCCAAGGTTCGTACGATTCGCGGCTTCATTCCTTAGCGTGCTGGCGCTGCCTCTCCTGGCCGCCGACCTGCGGCCACTGAAGGACCCGGCCAGGATCGAAGCGGTTTTCCCGCGCACGGCGAAAGTGCGCCTGTTGAACGTCTGGGCTACCTGGTGCGTGCCCTGTGTTGCGGAGATGCCGGATCTGCTCGCCATCGACAATGCCTTCGGCGGCGAACTGGCCATGGCCGGGGTGTCGCTCGACGACATGATCCCCGACACGCGGCCCGACAAGGTGCGCACCTTTCTCGAGAAGGCAAAGATCACGTTTCCCAACGTCTATTACACCGGAAGCGCCGACGCCCTGGGCGAGCGTCTGAAGTTCAACGGCGAGATCCCCATCACCATCATCTACGACCGCAACGGCAAGGAGCTCTGGCGTCATCAAGGACGCCTGGAGCGGGACGCCACCATCGCGCAACTGCGCGACATTCTGAGGAGGATGCGATGAAGAAAATGACCGTATTGATGCTGGCCATGACGCTGATGGCCGGGCTGGCCTGCGCCGAAGAGATCGCCATCGGGGCGAAGGCTCCCGCGTTTTCGCTGGTGAACGCCCGCGACGGCGCCACGGTGGCCATGAAGCCGGATGACGGCAACACCAAAGTGGTCATCTTCAGTTGCAATCAGTGCCCGTTCGCGAAGGCGTTCGAGCCCCGCATCGTCGACATCGCGCGCAAGTTCCAGCAGCAGGGCGTGCGTTTCTACGTCGTCGACTCGAACGACGCTTCCGGAGAGACGCTGGCCGACATGAAGGGGCGCGCTGACGAGAAGGACTATCCGTTCCCCTACCTGAAGGATGCGGACAGCTCGATCGCCCACGCTTACGGCGCACGCGTCACACCGCACGTGTTCGTCGTCGACGGCCAGGGCAACGTGCGCTACCGCGGCAACGTGGACGACTCCGCCAAGCCGGCCGAACGGAAGACCACCGGCCTCACCGACGCCCTCGGCGCCCTGCTCAACGGACGCGATGTAGCCACCACCGACACCCGCGCCTTCGGCTGCACGATCAAGTGGAAGAGCTGACCGTCCGGCACGTTTGGCGCGATCTGGTTAAAGCTGGTTGCTGGTTCCTGGTTGCTGGTTAG
>JBDTOZ010000599.1:0-1682 GCA_039932995.1 Acidobacteriota bacterium
TGGGAGAAGTGGTACTGGGGGAGCCACATGGCCAGGGACTGGACCGCTTTCGGCAGAAACATGATGGGGATCCAGAGACCGGAGAGAAACGCCGTCGGCAGGTAGATGAGGTTGACGATCGGTGCGGCCGAATTGGGGCCGGCCAGGAAACCGATGGCCAGGCCGAGGGCGCAGAACGTGATCGAGCCCGTGACCAGCACGGCGAAGAGCGTCAGCGCCGTCGTGAACGGCAGATGGACGCCTCCCGCGGTGATCCCCAGTGCGAACAGGAGCAGCACCACGATGGCGCTGAAGATCATGGACATGACCAGCTTGGCCACAAAGTACGAGGCCATCGGCATGGGTGTGGTCCGCTTCACCTCCAGCCATCCCTGACCTCGCTCCACGGCCACGGACACGCCGAAGCCGAACAGCCCCGCACCCATCACCCCGAACACCCCATACGTGGCGATGAGGTATGAAGCCATCGTCACCGTGCCGGTCTGCTTCGCCCCGAACAGCACGCCGAAGAAGAGGTAGAAGAACACCGGAAAGATGAGTGTGGGAAGCGAGTACCCCGGCATGCGCAGGGCCTTGAGGAATTCGTATTTGATCTCGAGTAGGTAGGTGCGCATTGGTGTCTCCGGTTGACGGTTGGCGGTTGGCGGTTGGCGGTTGGCGGTGGAGCGCCTAACGCCGAATGAGTTGCAGTTGTCGCGTGAAAAGTTTCGAGTTCATCGTCGTCTCATCTTTTGATTGTCGAGTCGTCGAGTCGTCGAGTCGTCGAGTCGTCGAGTCGCCGAGCTCCGCGGTGCGTGCTCCATTCCGCGTTGCGCGTTCGAGTTGCAGCGTCTCCCCCGCCAACCGCCAACCGTCAACCGCCAACCCTTCAAGCAATCATCTCGATGAACGCATCCTCGAGCGTGGCCGCGTCCCCTTTGAGCTCACTGGGAGTTCCCTCGGCCGCGACCTTGCCTTGATGAATGACGATGGCCCGGTCGGCGAGGGCTTCGGCTTCGGCGAGATAGTGCGTCGTCAGCAGGACGGCCTTGCCGCGGGCCACGAACGCGCGGATCTGTTTCCAGAGCGCGCGGCGTGCTTCCACGTCCAGGCCCGTGGTGGGCTCGTCGAGGACGAGCAGGTCGGGATTCCCGCAGATGGCCAGGGCGAAGAGCACGCGCTTCTGCTGGCCGCCGGAGAGCTCGCCGAACTTCCGCCGCTCGAGGCCTTGCAGTCCCGCGGCCTCGATCACTTCGGCCATCGGCATGGGAGTGGGGTAGTAGCTGGAGAAGAGGTGGATGTGCTCGCGCACGCGCAACGTCTCGGGCACGCGCGCACTCTGCAGGACGGCGCCGAGACGGGTGCGTGTGCCCGCGTCGCGGGGATCCCCGCCGAACACGCGCACGTCGCCGGACGTCGGTTTGGCCAAGCCGAGGAGCAAGCGCACCGCGGTCGTCTTTCCGGCACCGTTCGCGCCGAGGAGAGCCAGCAACTGCCCTTGACGGATTTCGAGATCGAGGCCACGAAGCGCCTCGACCTGGCCGTAGTTCTTGCGGACGGATGTGAACTGTGCAGCGATCATGCGCCCAAGATGCGCTCCCGGCCTTCGCCAGCCCATTGCGCCTTGTCAGGAAAGAAGGGTGACGAATGTCAGCCTCGGTTGGCGGTTGCCGGTTGGCGGTTGGCGGGGGCCGCGAGAGCCA
>JBDTOZ010000600.1:0-1758 GCA_039932995.1 Acidobacteriota bacterium
CGCCGCCACGGCCATCTGTTCGCGGCGATGGCAAACTCGATAGAACCCGCCGTCGCAGGCAGCGTCGGCGCCGGCCGCGATCGTTTACGCGTGCACGCCTGGCGCTTCGTGGCCTGTGCGTTCCACGTATTCGACGTAGGTGCCGCCGTAGGTGAGGGGTTGGGGGTGGTCGTCGGGGGCGAGCTCGAGGACGCGGTTGGCGAGGCCGCGGAGGAAGGTGCGGTCGTGCGAGACGAAGAGCATGGTCCCTTCGAAATCCTTGAGCGCGTCCACCAGCATTTCCTTGGTGGCCAGGTCGAGGTGGTTGGTGGGCTCGTCGAGGATGAGGAAGTTGGGTGGGTCGAGGAGCATGCGGGCCATGACCAGGCGCGACTTCTCGCCGCCGCTGAGGGAGCGGATGCGCTTGTCGGTGTCGTCGCCGGAGAATTGGAACGCGCCGAGGAGGCTGCGCAGCGTGCCCACGCTTTCCAGCGGGAAGTCTTTCTGCATCTGCTCCATGACGGTCAGGTCGAAGTCCAGGAGGTCGAGCGATTGCTGCGCGAAGTAGCCGACTTTGAGGCTGGCCCCCAGGCGCACGGAGCCGCTGTCGGGCGGGATCGCGCCGGCCACCATCTTCAGCAGCGTCGACTTGCCGGTGCCGTTCTTGCCCATCACGCACCAGCGCTCGCCGCGGCGCACGTGGAAGTCGAAGCCGTCGTAGATGTGGCGTGAGCCGAAGCTCTTGTGCACGCCCTTGAGCGCGACCACGTCTTCTCCCGAGCGTTGCGGGCTGCGGAAGTCGAAGGTCATGGCCTTGCGCTTCTTGGGCGGCTCGATGCGCTCCTGCTTGTCGAGCATCTTCACGCGACTCTGCACCTGCGCGGCCTTGGCCGCGTGGGCGCTGAAGCGGTCGATGAAGCGCTGCTCCTTGGCCAGCTTGGCCTGCTGCCGCGCGTACGCGGCCTCCTGATTGGCCTCGCGCTGTTCGCGCTCGCGCACGTAGAAGTCGTAGTCGCCGGAGTAGGTGACGATGTCGCCGTCGTCGATCTCGATGATCTTGCTGACCAGCCGGTTCATGAAGTCGCGGTCGTGCGAGGTCATGAGGATGGTGGAGGGGACGGACTCGAGGAAGCGCTCCAGCCAGACGATGGATTCGATGTCGAGGTGGTTGGTGGGCTCGTCGAGGAGGAGCACGTCGAACTTGCCGAGGAGGATCTTGGCCATGGAGACGCGCATCTTCCAGCCGCCGGAGAGGGCGCCGACGTCGCCGTCGATCTGGGAGTCTTCGAAGCCGAGGCCGTGCAGGACTTCGCGGGCGCGCGCTTCGAGCTCGTAGCCGCCGAGGTGCTGATACTCCTCCTGCACGTGGCCGAAGCGCTCCAGGACGGAGTCGAGGTCGTCGGTATTCGGGTCGGACATGGACCGCTCGAGGTCGAGCAGCTCATGGTGCAGGTCGCCCAGGCGGCCGCTGCCGGCGATGGCCTCGTCGAGCACGGGCTGGCCGCTCATCTCGTCCACTTCCTGACGGAAGTAGCCGATGGTCATCTTCTTCGGGACACTGACCTGTCCGTCGTCGGCCTGCTCGTCTCCCATGATCATGCGGAAGAGAGTCGATTTGCCGGCACCATTCGGCCCGACCAGTCCGGCTTTCTCGCCGGGGTTGAGCTGGAACGACGCCTCCACGAAGAGGACCTGTTTTCCGTACTGCTTGCTGACGTTTGCGAACGAAATCATATGCGCGCGGCGGAACAGTGCTTCGTCGGCTGGACTTCCCGTTGT
>JBDTOZ010000601.1:0-3346 GCA_039932995.1 Acidobacteriota bacterium
CGATCAATCAGGGGGGCACGCTCCGCGAGCGAATCTTCCTGCAACTCACCCTCGGCGCCGCCTACACGCCGCTCTCCCTCGGAGCGGATGGCCGCATCTACACGCAGAACGCGGGGATCCTCTTTGCGGTGGGATCGAACGCCAGGAAGCGACGAGCCGTACGCCCATAGACCGCAGGTTTGGCGGTGCGCCGCGGTTTCGTTGCTCTATGGAGCAGTCCACCGCGGGCAGGATGCCCGCGGCCCCTTACCGGAGTGCGTTGACGCGATGAACCATGGGGCGCGGGCATTCTGCCCGGCGCACTTCCAGCGTCCAGTGGCCAAACTCCAGCGCCCGCTCGCGGGCGTATGACGCGCGAAGGCGCGTCGAACAATATGGCCCCGGGCTCGGCCCGGAGAGAACGAGATTCGATTCTCAACGCGGCCGCGAAGGCGGTCGCCACAAGGTCGCGCTAACGTCGAAAACGATCCGCCGAACGTTGTGGCGGCCGCCTTTGCGGCCGCACGACACGGACACCCCGCGTTCCCCGGGCCGAGCCCGGGGCTACATTGTGGAACGCGCCTTCGCGCGTCAGCGCCCGCTTCCGCGGGCGTTTCGGTAGTGCACTCGCGCTGCGCGTACCCGACGCCTGGTGCGGCTCTTGGGGCGACCGTGACCAGAGCCAGAGCCAGATTCGGCTTTCCCCGCTCTGGAAAAACTTCTATTCGTTCGCCGCTGCCGGCTTTTCGATCGGTGCGCGGTAGTCGCACTCGGCGTTGTTGCAAAGCTCGATGTGACCCTCGCGCTTGGTCTCCTTCTCCATGAGATAGGGAGCGTGGCACTTGGGACAGGCGCGTGCGACGGGGCGATTGTTCATCGCGAACTCGCACTTCGGGTAGCGATTGCAGGCGAAGAACACGCCCCGGCGCGAGACGCGCTCCACGAGCTCACCTTCCTTGCAGGTGGGACAACTCACTCCGGTCGGCTTGGGTGGCGTGGACTTCTTGCCGCCGATCTTCCGGATGGTCTTGCAGTCGGGATAGCCGGCGCAGGAGTAGAACGGGCCGTAGCGGCCGGACTTGAGCACCATTTCCTTCCCGCAGTTCTCGCAGGGCGGCTGAGGCTCGGACGGCAGGTTTGCCGCGGCCTTCATCAGCTTGGGATCCTTCGTGTTCTTGCAATCGGGGTAACCCGTGCAGGCGAAGAACTGGCCGAAGCGCGAGCGCTTGAGAGCCATCGGCTTGCCGCACTTGTCGCAGATGATCTGTTCGTCGTCCGAGGTGGCCTCGGCTGCGTCGCCTTTGGCCATCTCCTTGGTGGTCTTGCACTCCGGATAGTTCGAGCAGGCCAGGAACTCGCCGAAGCGGCCGAACTTGATGACCATCGGAGAGCCACAGTTCTCGCACTTCTCGTCGGTCTCCAGCCCCGTCCCTTTGACCTGCGTCATTTCCTTGCCGGCGCGCTCGAGGTCGTGGTTGAACTTGACCGAGAACTCGCGGATGGAGTCGGTCCAGACCAGCTTTCCGTCCTCAATCTGATCGAGCTCTTCTTCGAGGCGAGCCGTGTAGGTCTCGTCGATGATGTCGCCGAAGGATTGCTTGAGCAGTTTCACCACCAGCGCGCCGAGCGCAGTGGGGTGGAACTTGCCGTCGTGCTTGTAGGTGTAGTCGCGCGCCTGGATGGTGGTGAGGATGGCGCCGTAGGTCGAAGGACGGCCAATGCCGTTCTCTTCCAGCGCCTTCACCAGCGTCGCTTCCGTGAAGCGCGGCGGCGGCTGGGTGAAGTTCTGTTTGGTGTCCAGCTCGATGAGCTCGAGCACGTCGCCTTCGTTCAGCGGCGGAAGGGCCTTGTCGTTCTTTTTCTCGGCGTCCTCGTCGTCGTCCTCTCCCGGCGCGTCTTCGAAGACGGCCAGGAATCCGGCGAACTTGCGCACCTCACCCGAAGCGCGAAGCGTCAGATTGCCGACCGTGATGTCCGCATCGGTGACGTCGAAGAGGGCGGGCTTCATCTGCGAGCCAACGAAGCGGTCCCAGATCATCTTGTACAGGCTGTACTCCTCCCGAGTGAGGAAATCCTTGACCTTCTCGGGATCGAGCTCCATCGACGTGGGGCGGATGGCCTCGTGGGCGTCCTGGGCCTGTACAGCTTTTTTGACCTTATAAAAATTCGGTTTCTCGGGAAGAATAGCGTCGCCATATTTCGAGGCGATATAAGCTCTCACTTCCGTGAGCGCCTCGTCGCTGGTGCGGACAGAGTCCGTACGCATGTAAGTGATCAGACCGGCGAATCCGAAGGTACCGAGCTCTTTTCCTTCGTAGAGCTTCTGGGCCACCTGCATGGTGCGCTTGACCGGCCATTTGAAGCGGTTGTAGGCCGTGCGCTGCAGAGTAGAGGTGATGAACGGCGGAGCGGCCGTCTGCTTCCGCTCCTTCCGCGCCACCTCGGTGACCAGGTACTTCCCGCCCTTGAGCGACTCTTCGATCTTTCGCGCGATCTCTTCGTTCGGGACCTCGGCCTTCTTGCCGTCGACCTTGGTCAGCTTGGCGATGAACTGGGGGGGAATCTGCGCGGCCAGCCTGGCGGCGAAGGACCAGTATTCGACAGGGAGGAAGGCTTTGATCGCGTCCTCGCGGTCGACGATCATCTTCATGGCCACCGACTGCACGCGTCCGGCGGAAAGACCGCGGCGGACCTTGTCCCACAGGAGGGGGGAGATCTTGTAGCCGACCAGACGGTCCAGAACACGTCGCGCCTGCTGGGCGTTGACCTTGTTCATGTCGATCTCGCCCGGATTGTCGATCGCCTTCTGAACGGCCTTCTTGGTGATCTCGTGGAACAGTACGCGGCGGACCTTCGTCGAGTCGCCGCCCAGAAGATTCATCACGTGCCAGCCGATCGCTTCTCCTTCGCGATCAGGGTCCGAGGCGATGTAGATGGTCTTGGCGCTCTTGGCCGCGGCCTTCAGCTCGCTGACCACCTTCTCTTTGCCTTCGAGGACCTCGTACGTCGGCAGAAAGGTGACTTCGTCGACCCCCAGCTCGCTCTTCGGGAGATCGCGGACGTGGCCCACGGAGGCCTTGACGAGATAGTCCTTCCCGATGAATTTGTTGATGGTCTTAGCTTTCGCAGGAGACTCGACGATGACGAGATTCTTGGCCATTGGTGAACGCCCCCAACTCCGCGGCGTCGTCCCGGAATTCCGAGCGCCGCTTGGAGAGCGACCATATCAGAGGCGGCCCGCCGAGGCTAAATTGCTACAGAGAGTAGAGTTAGTCGCTGTCGGTTGTTGCTGGTTGCTGGTTGCTGGTTGTCTGCGGGGTTGCTGTGAAGGGCACGGCGTCGATGAAGGCGAAGAGTGTCGTCCAGG
>JBDTOZ010000602.1:0-7098 GCA_039932995.1 Acidobacteriota bacterium
CGCCGCACAGCCAGCCGGCGAGACGCCGGCGTTCCTTGGGTTGCGGCTCCGCCGCTCCGTGAATCTGCGCGATCGAGCATTTGCCTCGGGGCGACCGCACGTGCTCAAGGCGACGCCAACCAGCGCCGGCGGCCGTGCCGCCTCGGCTCGGCGATTGCTGGGAGAGTACGATGCGCGCCACACGATCGCTGGGGCTGAGTCTGGCTCGAGGGAACGCGTTCGAGACCAAGTGAAGGATGGGGAATGGCTGTTCGTCAGAAGAAGGGTGGAAGTGAGGGGCCGGAGGCGCCAAAGAAGGCCGCTCCGAAGAAACGCGCTGCAGCGGCCAAGCCGGCCGCGGCGCCAGGCAGAAAGAAGAAAGTCGCTGTGGAAGAAGTCCTGCAAGCCGTGGGAGCCGATGTCATCCCGAGTGTCCCGATCACGGCGAACGTGAAAGGCACGCGGAGCACCACTAAACGAAGCGCGACCAGGAAAGCGCCCGCCCCGCGGAACAAGGCGGTCGCGCCAGACCCGGCCGGGGATACGTCTCCGGTCCTGCCCGCCGCGATCCCCGAGCCGTTGCGCGAAGCGGCCCTGGCCACTCTCAGCGCGCCACTGGAAACGGTCGATGGGGTCGTGGCCGGCAATCAAGGTCCGGAAGCCACTCCCGATACGCTCCTCACCGATGAAGACCTTCACCTCTTCAACGAGGGGACGCACACGAAGCTCTGGAAGAAGCTCGGCAATCACCGTGTGCCGGGCGGAGTCATGTTTGCCGTCTGGGCTCCGAATGCGGTGCGGGTGACGGTGGTCGGCGACTTCAACGAATGGAACACGGAGTCCCATCCGTTGCAGCTCCGCGGGGAGTCGGGGATCTGGGAGGGATTCGTCCCCGGCCTCGAGCGGGGGGCGACGTACAAGTACCACATCGTCTCGCGCTACAACGACTACCGCGTCAACAAGGCCGATCCGCTGGCCGTGCATCAGGAGCTGCCTCCGGCCACGGCTTCGAAGGTCTGGGATCTCGACTACGCGTGGAACGATGCGGAGTGGATGGCGCACCGCCGCGAGAAGAACGGCATCGAGGCGCCCATCTCCACCTACGAAGTGCACCTCGGCTCCTGGCGGCGCATCTCCGACGACGGCGGGAAGACCTATCGCTCGATGAGCTATCGAGAGATCGCGCAGCCTCTGGCCGAGTACGTCAAGAAGATGAACTTCACCCACATCGAGCTGATGCCGGTGCAGGAGCATCCGTTCTACGGCTCATGGGGCTATCAGGGCACCGGCTACTTCGCGCCCACCAGCCGCTACGGCACGCCGCAGGACTTCAAGTACCTGGTGGACGTCCTGCACCAGAATGGGATCGCCGTGGTCATCGACTGGGTGCCTTCGCACTTTCCGAGCGACGAGCACGGGCTGGCCTACTTCGACGGCACGCACCTCTATGAGCACGCCGATCCGCGCAAAGGCTTTCATCAGGACTGGAACTCGCTGATCTTCAATTACGGACGCACCGAGGTGCGCTCGTTCCTGCTCTCCAGCGCGCTGTACTGGCTCGACGAGTACCACATCGACGCGCTGCGCGTGGACGCCGTGGCTTCGATGCTCTACCTCGATTACTCGCGCAAGGCCGGCGAGTGGCTGCCGAACGAGTTCGGCGGTCGCGAGAACCTGGACGTCATCTCCTTCCTGCGCCGGCTGAACGAGGATGTGTACGCGGCCCATCCGGACACGCAGACCATCGCCGAGGAGTCGACGGCCTGGCCCATGGTCTCGCGGCCGACCTACATCGGCGGGCTGGGCTTCGGCATGAAGTGGGACATGGGCTGGATGCACGACACCCTGCGCTACTTCTCCAAGGAGCCGGTCCACCGCCGCTTTCATCACAACGATCTCACCTTCCGGATGATGTATGCGTTCACCGAGAACTTCGTGCTGGCGCTCTCCCACGACGAGGTCGTGCACGGCAAGGGCTCGCTGATCGGAAAGATGCCCGGAGACGAGTGGCAGCGCTTCGCCAATCTGCGCCTGCTGTTCGCGCACATGTACGCCAGCCCGGGCAAGAAGCTGCTCTTCATGGGAGCCGACCTCGCCCAGTACCGCGAGTGGAACCACGACGCCAGCCTGGACTGGGCCCTGCTCTCGCACCCCTCCCACCAGGGCGTCAACCGTTGGTTGGAGGATCTGAACAAGGGCTACCGCGACATCCCGGCCATGCACGAGCTGGACATGGCCCAGGAAGGCTTCGAGTGGATCGACTGCTGCGACACCGAGAACAGCATCGTCAGCCTGCTGCGCCGCTCGAAATCGCGTCCGGACGACGTGGTGGTAGTGGTGATGAATTTCACCCCGCAGCCGCGCTACAACTATCAGGTGGGCGTCCCCACCGGTGGCCGCTGGCGCGAGGTCCTCAACAGCGACGCGGCCATCTACGGCGGCAGCGCGCAGGGCAACATGGGCGGCGTCGATGCCGCGCCCATTCCCATGCACGGCCGGCGCTGGTCGGTCACCCTGACCCTGCCGCCCCTTGGGGCCGTGTTCCTGATGCCGGATGCCACGGGGGCCGCGGTCGATCCGGATGCCGCGATCTCCACCGCGTCAGACGTCGTCGAGGATCCCGTGCTTGTCTGAGCGCTCCCCGGCGCTCGGCGCGCGGATTCTCGACGGCAACCGCTGCGCCTTCCGAGTCTGGGCACCTCTGCGCGAGCGCGTGGAGGTGCACTTGCTCGCGCCCGAAGAACGGCGCGTGCCGATGGTGCGGGGCGCGCACGGATATCACGAGGCCGTCGTCGAGCAATGCGGGGATGGCGCCCGTTACCAATATGCCTTCGAGAACGGCCAGGAGTGGCCCGACCCTGCCTCGCGGCTGCAACCGGACTGTGTCCATGGACCGTCCGCGGTGGTGGGTGACGATTTCCAGTGGCACGATGCAGGGTGGACCGGCCTGGCACTCGAGGACTACGTCGTCTATGAGCTGCACGTGGGCACGTTCACCGAGGAAGGGACGTTCGACGCCGTCATTCCCCGTCTCGACGCGCTGAAAGAGCTCGGCATCACGGCCATCGAGCTCCTCCCCATCGGACAGTTTCCCGGCGCGCGCAACTGGGGTTACGACGGCGTCTACGTGGGCGCGGCCCAGGCCACTTATGGTGGCCCGCGCGCGCTCAAGCGGCTGGTGGATGCCTGCCACCAGCGCGGCCTGGCCCTGCTCCTGGACGTGGTCTACAACCACCTCGGCCCGGAAGGGAACTACCTCTCCCAGTTCGCCCCTTACTTCACCGATCGCTACAGGACGCCATGGGGGCTGGCCCTGAACTTCGACGGCCCCCACAGCGATGAAGTGCGGTGGTTCTTCATCCACAACGCCCTGCAGTGGATCGATGAGTTCCACGTCGACGGCCTGCGCGTGGATGCCGTTCACGCCATCATCGACGCCTCCGCGGAACCCTTCCTCCAGGAGTTGAACGTGGCCGTCCACCAGCGTGCGCAGCAACTGGGCCGTCGCATCTTCAGCATCGCCGAGAGCGATCTCAACGACCCGCGCGTGATCACCTCGGCCGGAGAACTGGGACTGGACTTCGATGCCCAGTGGATGGACGACTTCCATCACTCCGTGCACGTGATGCTCACCGGCGAGCAGGACGGCTATTACCAGGGCTTCCCCCCGCGCGTCAGCAACCTGGCCCAGGTCTACACCACCGGCTTCTTCTACGTCGGACAGTACTCGGACTACCGCATCCGCAAGTACGGGTTGAAGCCGAAGACCAGACGCGGAGCGCAGTTCGTCATCTCCATGCAGAACCACGATCAGGTCGGGAACCGCATGCTGGGCGGGCGCTTGAGCACGCTGGTGTCCCCGCAGAAGGTGCGGCTGGCCGCCGCGGCCATGATCCTCTCCCCGTTCCTGCCCATGCTGTTCATGGGCGAGGAGTACGGCGAGACGGCCCCGTTCCAATACTTCACCTCTCACGGCGATCCTGACCTCGTGGAGGCGGTGCGCAAAGGGCGGCACGAAGAGTTCGACGACTTCCTCTGGCTCGGCACCCCGCCCGATCCTCACGGGGAAGAGACGTTCATGCGCTCACGCCTGAACTGGTCGCTGCAGCAGCAGGAGGACCACGCCGCGTTGCGACAGTTCTATCGAACGCTGCTGATGCTTCGTCGCGAAACGCCATCGCTGCGCACCCTCGACCTGCACGCGCTGGCCACCCGCGCGGATGACGACAAACAGGTCCTGCTCGTCCACCGGTGGAGCACCGGCGACCAAACTCTCCTGACCTTCAACTTCAGCGACGAGACCCAAACCGTGGACGTGCTCCCAGGCACCTGGAGCACGATGTTCGACACCGGCGCGTCCCTCGCCGGAAACCAGGTGACGTTGGCTCCCCACGCCTTCGCACTGTTCCGCGGCGTCACCGCACACCAAAACCGTTCCGTGTCGGCGTCCTAGCCTTCCCGGCAGGCTTCCTGCAACTTGGCGGGCTGGTGTATCGAGTACCCACCGCGACCTACCGCCTCCAGTTCCATGCGCAGTTCACCTTTCGGGACGCATTGCGCATCACTCCGTATTTGCACGAGCTGGGGATCAGTGACCTCTATGCCTCGCCGCTGCTTCGCGCGCGATCGGGAAGCACGCACGGCTACGACATCGTCGATGCGAACGCGCTGAGTCCGGATCTCGGGACCGAGGCCGACCTCGACGAGTTGCACGCCGAACTGCAGCGGCGCGGGATGGGCGTGCTGCTCGACATCGTCCCGAATCACATGGCCGCCAGTCACGAGAACGCGTGGTGGGTGAGCGTGCTTGAGAACGGACCGCAATCCCGTTTCCTCCACTACTTCGACATCGACTGGCGCAACGACAAGGTCCTGCTCCCGGTGCTGGGACGTCCGTACGGCGAAGCCCTGGAAGCCGGAGAGCTGCGCCTGGACTTCGACGGCGAGGGCTTTTTTCTCACCTATTACGACAAGCGCTACCCGCTCGCGCCGCACTCGTACCGGCTCATCCTGGAGTGGTGTACCAGCGCGCTGCCCGCGGAGGGCGAAGGCATCGAGCTGCACGACCTCGTGCAGAACGAGACCGTCATCGCCAACAGCCGCTTTCTCAAAGACACCATCTCCCGCCTGCGCGATCAGTCGCCGGAGTTTCGGCAGGCCATGGACGGAGCAATCACGCGCTTCAATGAGGATCCGGATCTGCTGGACCGCGTTCTGGAAGCGCAGTGGTACCGGCTGGCCCACTGGCGGACGGCCAGCGAGACCATCAACTACCGGCGCTTCTTCGACGTCACCGATCTGGTCGGACTGCGCGTGGAGAACCCCGAAGTCTTCGAGATGCGCAACCGGATCATCCTCGACCTCATCGGCCGGGGCGTGATCACCGGGCTGCGCATCGACCACATCGACGGACTCCACGATCCGGTCACGTATCTGGCCAAGCTGCAGTTGCGTCTCGGCGATCCAGCGACGGATGAGGTCGAGCCCTTCTACGTCGTCGTGGAGAAGATCCTCGCGCATGGCGAGCCGCTGCCGGCCGCATTCCGTTGCGCGGGAACCACCGGCTACGATTTCCTCGGCACGTCCAACGCCCTCTTCATCGATCCCGCCGGACTGGCCAAACTCGCCGGCCACTATGAGCGTTTCACCGGCATCACCACTTCGTACGCGGATCTCATGTACGAACGGAAGAAGCAGGTCATCGAGCAGCTCTTCTCCGGCGAGATGCGCGCCCTCGGCGGTCACCTCGGCGAGCTGGCCGCGGCGGATCGCAACGCCCGCGACCTGGCACCCTCCGAACTGCTGGCCGCACTGATGGAGATCACGGCCTGCATGCCGGTCTACCGCACCTACATACGCGAGGGCGAGGTCAGTCCCGCGGACGAAGCGGTCATCCGAAAGGCCTCGAGCGAAGCGCGGCGGCGGGCCAGCCACGTCCACTCGCGACTCTTTCGCTTCGTGGAACTGGTCCTGTTGCTCGCGCCCCCACGCTATGCCGCGGGTCAGCGCGACCGGTGGCTCGACTTCGTCATGCGATGGCAGCAGTTCACCAGCCGGGTCATGGCCAAAGGCGTCGAGGACACGGCTTTCTACAACGACCACCGCCTGATCTCGCTGAACGAGGTCGGGGGCGAGCCGGGACGCGGCGTCGATCACGATCCCGTGGCGGAGCTGCACGCGCGCAACGAGACCATCGCCCGCGACTGGCCGCACACGATGAATGCCACGTCCACGCACGACACCAAACGCTCCGAAGACGTGCGCGCGCGGATTCACGTGCTTTCCGAGATCCCCGACCTCTGGGAGCGCGCGGTGCGCAAGTGGGCGCGGATCAACGCCGGCCTGAAACGCAACGGCGCGCCGGACGCAAACGAAGAGCTGCTGATCTATCAGACCCTGGTCGGAGTATGGCCCCTGGAGGAGAGCGAGATGCCCACGCTCCCCCAACGCATGCATGGCTTTCTGGAGAAGGCCGCGCGCGAAGCGAAGACGCACTCGAGCTGGATCGACCCCAACGTCGAATACGAGAGTGCTCTGCAGAGCTTCACCGCGAATGTGCTGCAACACGAGCCGTTCCTCACCCCCTTCCGCCGATTTCAGCGGCGCGTGGCATTCCATGGATCTCTCAACTCGCTGACGCAGGTGGTCTTGAAAACGTGTGCTCCGGGAGTCCCCGATTTCTATCAGGGCAGCGAGTCGTGGGACTTCAGCCTCGTCGATCCCGACAACCGCCGGCCGGTCGACTACGAGAGAAACGCGCGCCTCGTGAACAACGCAGCGGCTCCCTCGGAGCTCTTGCGCCAATGGCAGGACGGTCGCGTGAAGGCCTTCGTCACGGTGAAGACGCTGGCCGCGCGCGCCCGGCATGCACTCGCCGATGCCACGTACCAAGCCGTCGACACCGGCACCCCGAATGCCGTGGCCTTTCTCCGCGGCGACGATCTGCTGGTCGTGCTTCCCCGTCTGACCACCCAGCTCGTCACCACCCCGCGCCCGCCCCTCGGCCACGTGTGGGGCACCCACGCGCTGCACGTGCCCGGCCGCTGGAAAAACGTCTTCACCGGCGAAGTGCCCCCCGACCTCGCGCTGCGCAACGTGTTCGCCACGTTCCCCGTGGCC
>JBDTOZ010000603.1:0-7139 GCA_039932995.1 Acidobacteriota bacterium
GCGATGAACCATGGGGCGCGGGCATTCTGCCCGCGCTCGGGTGGAGGGAACCCCTTTCCCCCAACCCACTTCGTCATCTGTTCTAGAATGCGCGCCCTATGTCGCGTGTGACCTTCCAGTCACTGATCCTCAAGCTCCAGAACTTTTGGGCCGATCAGGGCTGTCTCATCGAGATGCCCCTCGACGTTGCCGTGGGTGCGGGAACGATGCACCCGGCGACGTTTCTGCGCGTGCTCGGTCCTGAGCCGTGGAACGTGGCCTATGTGCAGCCCTCGCGGCGACCGGCCGATGGGCGTTATGGCGATAACCCGTTTCGTCTCGGGAAGCACTATCAGTTTCAGGTGATCCTCAAACCTTCGCCGCTCGAGGTGCAGAGCCTCTACCTCGATTCTCTGCGCGCCATCGGCCTCGATCTCACCCGTCACGATCTCCGCTTCGAGGAAGACAACTGGGAGTCGCCCACTCTCGGCGCCTGGGGCGTCGGCTGGCAGATCCTCCTCGACGGGATGGAGATCACCCAGTTCACCTACTTCCAGCAGGCTGGCGGTCTCGACCTGGCACCCATGTCCGCCGAGATCACTTACGGTCTGGAGCGCCTGACCATGTTCCTGGCGCGCCAATCCTCCATTTTCGACATCGAGTGGACGACCGGCGTCCCCTACGGCGCGGCGCGCAAACAGGATGAGTACGAGTTCTCGAAGTATTACTTCGAGACCGCCGACGTCGACATGCATTGGAACCTTTTCGACATCTACGAGGCCGAGGCGCGGCGCTGCCTCGATGCGGACCTGGTCCTGCCCGGCTACGAGTGGACGCTGAAGTGCTCGCATGTCTTCAACACGCTCGACGCCCGAGGAGCCATCTCCGTCACCGAGCGCGTCGGCGTCATCAAACGGGTGCGCGATCTCGCCGTGCGCTGCGCGGCCCAGTATTTCGAAGCGCGGAAAGCGCTCGGATTTCCCCTTCTGGAGTCGGCGGCCGGCGGTTCGCAGTCGGCCGGAGGGACCCCATGAGGCCTGCGCCAACGCGGCACGCCTCTCCCGCCCACTGCCCACTGCATCCTGCAAACTGAAAATGGCCGACTACTTTTTCGAGCTGCTCACCGAAGAAATCCCGGCGTGGATGCACGACGCCGCGACCGCCACGTTGCGGGAGCGCTTGGGCAAACTCGCCTCCGAGCTCGGTGGGGATCCGGCTCTGGTGACGGTGAACAGCACTCCCAGACGGATCGTTTTTCTGCTCCCCGCGCTGCCGCTGCGCGGCGAGGACCGCCAGCAGGACGTCAAAGGTCCTCCGAAGAAAGCGGCCTACGACGCCGAAGGACAACCCACTCCGGCGCTGCTCGGCTTCCTGAAAAAGCAGAACGCCGCGACGGACGACATCGCGGACTCCGGCGACGCCTACGTGATGATCCGGAAGCGGATCACGGGCCGCGAGACGGGGGACCTCCTCGCCGAGCGCATCCCGGAGCTGGTCTCATCCCTCCGCTGGCCGAAGATGATGCGCTGGGGATCGGGCGAGCACTCGTACATCCGGCCCATCCACTCGGTCATTTCCATCCTGGACGGACGCCATCTCCCCATCACGCTTTTCGGCGTGTCGTCCGGCACGCGGACGGTGGGACATCGCACGCTCGCTCCGCAATCCTTCGAGGTCACCTCGTACAACGATTACGTGACGCGGCTGGAATTGGCGCGCGTGGTCGTGGACGGATCGCGGCGGCGCGAGGTGATGGTGCACCGCGCCCGCGCGCTGGCAAATGAAGTGGGCGGCTCGCCGTCGGTCGACGCATCGATCTGGTCGCAGTGGCAGTACCTGACCGAGTATCCGGGGCTCGTGCGTGCCCAATTCCGCGAGGACTACCTGTCCCTGCCCGAGGAAGTGCTGATCACGGTGATGCGCGTGCATCAGAAGCAGCTTCCCATTCGCGACCGCGAAGACCGCCTCACCAGCTACTTCCTGGCCGTCCTCGACAACGAAGGCGATCCGGACGGGAACGCGGCCTACGGCAACTCGTTCGTCACGAATGCCCGTTTCGCCGACGCACAGTTTTTCTACCAGACGGATCGCCGCAGGAAGCTGGAAGAGCGGCTCGACCAGCTCACCCACCTGCAGTTCCAGGAGAAGCTGGGCAACTATCTCGACAAGACCGCGCGCATCGAGCGCATCGCGGCGGGCATTTGCGCGGAGGCGCACATCGACCCATCCGACGCCGCGGCGGCCGCGCGTCTCTGCAAGACGGATCTGGTCACCGAAATGGTGAAGGAATTCACCGATCTGCAGGGCCAGATCGGTGGCATTTACGCGCGCGAGGAGGGACTGCCCGAAAGCGTCTGGCAGGCCATCTACGATCACTATCAGCCGGTCAGTCTCGACGACGCCTTGCCGCGAGGGATCGCCGGCGCCGTGGTCTCGCTGGCCGACCGCATCGACACTCTGGTGGGCTTCTTCTCCATCGGCGCGAAGCCGACGGGATCGAAGGATCCATTCGGGCTGCGCCGCGCAGCGCAGGGGATCGTCCAGATTCTCCTCAACCGCGACAAGCGCGAGGTGCGGATCGGTGTGGACCAGCTCATCGACATCGGCATCGGCGCCTATGAAGGCCGGGCCGCCGCGGTCCGCGAGGACCTGCTGGCCTTCTTCGCCGAGCGCGTGCGCACAATCCTCGAGGCCTCTGCGTGGCAGTTCGCCTACGACGAGATTGCCGCGGCGATGGAGGCTGGATGGTCTTCGTCGCTCACCGATCTCGTCGAGCGGGTGGCTGCCGTCAAGGCCCTCCGTGCGGATGCGAACTTCCTCTCGCTCCTCGACTCGGCCCGTCGCATCGCCAATATCACCGAGGGGCATCCGGGAACACATGACGATGCCTCGCTGCTGGAACACCCCACTGAGAAACGACTCTCCACCCTGGCCGACGTCGTGCGGTCGCAGATTGACGAAATGATCGAGCATCGCCAGTATCGCGGTGCGATGGAATCATTCGCGGCCATGGCTCCGGAGCTGGAAATGTTCTTCAAAGACGTGATGGTGAATGTCGAGGACGAGGCGGTGCGCCGCAACCGCATGTCGCTGCTGCGCAAGGCAGGCGGCGCGGTCACGAGAATCGCCGACGTCACGAAGATCGTCGTCGACCGCCGCGATTACCGAGTGTGAGATCTCCCGCCGCCGTTCTGCTGCTCGCCGGTGCGCTTCTCGCGTGCAGAGAAACGCCCACGTCTTCCACGAAACCGCCTCCGGCCGAGGACTTCTCCAAGCCTCACTACGGTCCGACGCGCGTGGACGCCGCCATCCATTACGACAACCTCCTGGACCTCTCCACCGGGGCTTCCGTGGTCTCGCGCACCGGCGAATACAGCCTCGACGTCTCGGCCGCGCATGCCATCGACGGCATGGACTTCTCGGCCTGGACGTCGATTCCGGGTGCCAGCGACGAGACGTTCGTCTTCTCTCTTCTCTCGCCCGTGCTGGTCAAGAGCGTCGGTCTGACGGCCACCGCTCCGGATCAGCTTCCGGACGAAGTGCGCTTCGAAGGATCTCTCGACGGGACCCACTGGCACGATCTCCTGACCATGAAGCCGAAGGGCGTACCGGAGCGGGAACTGGCCGCCCTGGCCACTCCCAGGAAAGCCCGCTTCATCCGGATCCACGCCGTGACCAGGCAGCGGTACTTCCTCACCGTGCGCGCCTTCCACGTCATCGGCGACGAAACGGCGCCGCCGGCGCCACCTCCCTTCACCGGTTGCTGGACCATCAATGACAGGCGCGCCTCCATCACGCAGACCGGCGCACGGATCACCGGAGTCATCGAGACCGATCCTCCTACGTTCATCGACGGCGGAACCGACAACCGTGTGGCGCAGGTCCTGTGGACGCAAGGTCCGGTCTGGGGCTACGCCGCGTTGACGCGCTCGAACGACGGGCGCCACCTCACAGGGTTGACGTTCTTCGAAGAGATCGACGACCACTTCATCGGCGAGGGCTGGTTCGGAGAGGCCTGTTCCGGCCCCGCTCCGGCAGCGTCGGCGACGCCGGAGGTTTTCCTGAACCGCACCGGTCGTTACTCCCTCTTCGGAGTCGTCTTCGACGCGCAGGAGCGCGTGGTGGAAGCTCTCAGCGCTTCCGCCCTCGAGGCCGCGACCACGCTGCTCCGGCACGCACCGCCGGGACAGCGTTTCCGCATCACATCCCGGGAGTTCCGCTTCGACACGGACGAGCTCAATGCCCGGCACACGGGAGCACGACTGACCGCGTTGCGGAACGCTCTTGGCGCGCGGGGAGTGGACACGGCACGCCTCGAGCTGGTGGCCGCGGGAAACCACTGGATCGGCCCTCCGCTCAACTCGCCCCTTCAGGTTCTGCTCGCGAGTCGCATCGACATCGAGAGGGTTGGTAGATAATCGCCTCTCTATGAACAAGTACGTCTATTACTTCGGCGATGGACAGGCCGAGGGCAACGCCAAGATGAAGGACGTCCTGGGCGGAAAAGGCGCGGGCCTCGCCGAGATGACGAACATCGGCGTCCCCGTCCCTCCCGGCTTCACCATCTCCACCGCAGTCTGCACGTACTTCTATGAGCACGACAAGACCTACCCGCCCGAACTGCAGCAGTCCGTGGCGGAGCACCTGGCCCGCGTCGAAGAATCCGTGGGGCGGACGTTCGGCGACCGCAGCAAGCCGCTGCTGGTCTCCGTGCGCTCCGGCGCACGCGCGTCGATGCCGGGCATGATGGACACGATCCTCAACCTCGGCCTCACCGACGAGACCGTGCAGGGTCTGGCCGCCTCGTCCGGCGACGAGCGTTTCGCACTCGACTCCTACCGCCGCTTCATCCAGATGTACTCCGACGTCGTTCTGGAAGTGGACCGCGAGCATTTCGAGCACGAGCTCGTGGCCTTGCGCGACCGGGTCGGAGTGAAGACGGACGCGGAAATCCCCGCCCAGGCGTTGCGCGAGCTGGTGGCCACTTACAAAGGCATCGTCCGTGAGCGGGCCGGTCATGACTTTCCCCAGGACGTGCAGGATCAGTTGTGGGGTGCGATCGGCGCGGTCTTCAACTCCTGGAACAACCAGCGGGCCATCACGTACCGGAAGCTGAACGCCATCCCCGACGAGTGGGGGACCGCGGTCAACGTGCAGTCGATGGTCTTCGGAAACATGGGCGACGACTGCGCCACGGGCGTGGCTTTCACCCGCAATCCGTCCACGGGCGAGCGAAAGTTTTTCGGCGAGTACCTGCTCAATGCCCAGGGCGAAGACGTGGTGGCCGGCATCCGCACGCCGCTCCCGATCTCGCGTGCGCAAGCCATCGAAGGCCAGACGTCGTTGGAAGAGTCGCTACCCGACGTCTACGAGCAGCTCGTCGACGTCTACAAGAAACTCGAAGCGCACTACCGCGACATGCAGGACATCGAGTTCACCATCCAGTCGCGCAAGCTCTATCTCCTGCAGACGCGCACCGGTAAACGGACCGGCTTCGCCTCGGTGCGCATCGCCTGCGACATGGTCGACGAAGGCCTGATCACGAATACCGAGGCCGTCGAGCGCGTCGAGGCCGGCCAGATCACACAGCTCCTGGCGCCGGTCTTCGATGTCAAGGAAAAGGAAAAGGCTCTCAGCGGAGGACGCCTGCTCGGTCGCGGGCTGCCCGCGGGTCCTGGCGCGGCGGCCGGCCAGATCGTCTTCAACGCCGACAACGCCGTGCGCATGGCCAAGGACGGTCCGGTCATTCTGGTACGCATCGAGACCTCACCCGAGGACATCTCCGGGATGCACAGCGCGGCCGGCATCCTCACCACACGCGGCGGCCTGACCTCGCACGCGGCGGTCGTGGCCCGGGGCATGGGCAGGCCCTGCATCGTCGGCGCGGGCATGCTGCGCGTCGACTACCAGAAGGGGGAACTGCGCAGCGAGGGCCACGAGCCCCTCGAGGAAGGCGACTGGGTCTCCATCGACGGCAGCACCGGCGAGATCATCGGCGGCAAGCTGGCCACACGCCCGTCGGAAGTGGTGCAGGTCCTCCTCGAAGGATCGATGCAACCGGAGCAGTCCGAGACCTACCGCAACTTCGACCGCCTCCTGAAATGGGCCGATGCGATCCGCACTCTCGGCATCCGCTCGAACGCCGACACCCCCAACGACGCCCGCGTGGCCCGGCTCTTCGGCGCGCACGGCATCGGCCTCTGCCGCACCGAGCACATGTTCTTCGCCGAAGAGCGCGTGCTCAAAGTGCGCGAGATGATTCTGGCGCGCAATGAACAGGGCCGCCGTAAGGCTCTGGACGCGCTGCTGCCCTTCCAGGCCGGCGATTTCGAGGGCATCTTCCGCGAGCTGGCCGGCATGCCGGTCACGGTGCGCCTGCTCGATCCGCCGCTGCACGAGTTCCTGCCGCAGACCGAGGCCCAGATCTCCTCGCTCGCCCGCGACATGAACTGGGGCTTCGTCGAGCTGCGCAGCAAGGTCAATCAACTGCACGAGACCAACCCCATGCTCGGTCATCGCGGCTGCCGGCTGGGCATCACTTATCCCGAGATTTACGAGATGCAGGTGCGGGCCATCTTCCAGGCCGCGGTGGCGGTGAAGAAGGACGGGATCGACGTTTATCCCGAGGTCATGATCCCGCTCGTGGGCACCACGAAGGAGCTCGAGCTCACCACAGAGCTCGTCCACCGCACGGCGAAAGCCGTGATGAAGGAAACAGGCGTGGAGGTCGAGTACCTCGTCGGCACCATGGTGGAGATCCCGCGTGCGGCGCTCATCGCCGGCAAGCTGGCCGAGACCGCGCAGTTCTTCTCGTTCGGAACCAATGACCTCACCCAGATGACGTTCGGCTACTCCCGCGATGACGCCGGTACATTTCTGCCGGAGTACGTGGACAAGAAGATTCTGCCGCGCGATCCGTTCGAATCGATCGATACGGAAGGCGTCGGCCAGCTCGTTCGCACCGGCACGGAGCTGGGACGGGCCGCCAACGCGAATCTCAAAGTCGGCGTCTGCGGCGAGCACGGGGGCGATCCCGACTCCATCCGGTTCTTCCGCTCCTGCGGTCTGAACTACGTGTCCTGCTCCCCATATCGCGTACCAGTGGCCCGCCTTGCCGCCGCCCAGGCAGAGCTCGAACAGAAAGCCTACGAGGGCTGACG
>JBDTOZ010000604.1:0-4672 GCA_039932995.1 Acidobacteriota bacterium
CTCTGTGGAGCGGTGGACTTTAGTCCACTGGGCACTCGCGACGCGCGTGCCGAAGCCGGGCGAGGCTCTCGGGAGGGCCCTGCCGAGAGCCTCGTTCAGTGAAGCCGCCGCGACGCAGAAGGGAAGTGTCTCGCAAGAGCCTGGCAGGCTAAAGCCTACCGCTCCACAACCTATGGGCATCTTGCCCGCCGCCGCTCCGGGCAGGATGCCCGGAGCCCCCACTATTACCGTGCTCCCTCCTACCCGGGGATCCGCCGCTCCACCGCGTCCCAATCGATGTTCGCGAGGAACGATTCGATGTACTTCGGGCGGTCCGCCGGCTTGTAGTCGAGCAGATAGGCGTGCTCCCAGACGTCCATCACCAGCAGCGGGACGAAGCCCGCGATGTTGCCTGTCTCGTGCAGTGTGATCCAGTGGTTGGAGATGCTCCCGTGGGCCGGGTCGAGGTAGGTGATGGCCCAGCCCACACCGCGCATCTTGCCGATGCTGGTGAAGTCGGTCTTCCAGATCTCGTAGCTGGGGAAGCTCTCTTCGACCGCCTTGCGGAACCGCGAGCCGCGCACGGCTTCCTCGCCGCCCTGCTTCTTCATGTTCGCGAAGTAGTACTCGTGCAGAACCATCCCGTTGTACTCGAATCCGAGACGCCGGGTGAGCTCCGAGTAGGCCGGCGTTTCTTCCTGGTCGACCTTTCCGTCGGCCAGGATGTTGCCGATCTTCTCGGTCAGCGTGTTCGTGTTGGTGACATATCCCTCATACAACTTGAAGTGCATTTCGAGGGTCTTGTCGGAGATGCCGTTGAGGCCGGAGAGGTCGAAAGTCTTGGCGGTGTATTTCTTCGGTTGCATGCCTTGGATGCAATGCAACTCAGAGACCCGCGCCAGTTCTACTGAGCGCAACGGAAGGTCGCGTACACGTACGGATAGGCCGGCCGAAACCAGTTGCGAAAACTGGGACGGATGAGCTCGCGGGCCGTGGCCGATGACGCGCCCTTCAAGACGTAGTGCGCTCCGTCGAAAAAGTCCGCGGAGTACTCGCGGTACGAAGGCATGGGCCGGAAACCGGGGAATGGTTCGAAGAGCGTCGACGTCCACTCCCACCCGTTCCCGACCAGGTCGTAGATGCCGGCGTCATTCGGAGCGAAGGAGCCGGCAGGCACCGGATCCCAATGACGGAAGTCGAAGTTGCCTTCGCCTTCACCGCCACGCGCCCGCTCGTACTCGGCCTCGGTCGGCAACCGTTTCCCCTTCCAGCGAGCGTACGCCGTCGCTTCATCGTGGGTGACATAAACCGGGGCGTCGAGAGGAAGAGGGGTGAACTCGAAAAAGTCGCGCCGATACCATTCCCGTTCGCCACGCTGCCAGAAGTGTGGCGCGCTCACTCCGGTCGCGTTCATGTATTCGAGATAAGAGCCGTTGGTGACGTTGTGCGCGTCGATCGTGAACTCCGGAACCTCCACGGTCATCGGGGGAAATTCGTTGTCCCATCCGAACGTGCCGGGCGTTCCACCGAGAGTGACCCGTCCGGCCGGAATGGTGACCGATCCTTCGAGAGCGCGAGAAGGAGAATCCCTGATGGGCGCGGGCGCGGACAGCCGCTTGATCTTCTGCTCATACGGGAGTTGATGAAAGATGTAGAGCAGCGTTTCCTGGTGCATCAGCTCGTGCTCGAGGATGGTGAACGTGGCCTCGTCCGGCTCCGCCAGCGTCTCTTCGATGAGCGCATCCGCGGCATCTCCGTATGCCTGCACCTCACGCCGGGAAGGCCACAACTCGGTCGGACTCTTGATCGCCGTCTCATCCTCTGGGTCGATGCCGCGGGCGAACAGGATCTCCAGCTCTTCGTCGACGCCTTTCTTTCCGCGGGTGAGCTTCACCAACGTATTGACGGCGAACGCCGGGAGGTGTCCTTCGTAGAACACGATCGGGTTGCGCAGGAAAATGGGCCGGTCGTAATAGGCCTCGGGTCTCACCAGGTCGAAGAGACTGCGTGTGCGCTCGCGTGTGGCGCGATACCACGCGATCAGATCGTCGCGCGTCATTTCACCAGCAAAGGCGGGATGGATCACAGATGAATTCTACTTTGCCGAAAGCTGGGCGAACGGGATGATCATCGTCTCATTGCGAGAACGAAGACGACGCGTAGGCTTCCGTCGTCACCGGCACTTCCACGATACGGAAGGGCAGCCGATCCGGGAAGGCGGTGGCCAAGACGGGCATGGCCACGTTGTAGACGGGCGCGGCCCCTTTCGTGCGCCCTTCCGGTGCTCCGCGATGGGCGTGCCCGTGAAACACGGCGTCGACGCGATAGCGGTCCAGCGGCTCTTCGAGACGACTCGAGCCGAGGAAAGCCACGATCTCCGGCGGTTCACCCATGACGGTGGCTTGAATCGGTGAGTAGTGCAGCACGGCGATCTTCTGCGGAGTGCGCAGTCGCGCCAGTGCGGCTTCGAGCTTCAGCGATTCGTTGATGGCCTCGTGGACGAAGTCCTTGATGATCTTCTCGCCCCACGCGCCCAGCGCGCGCCGGCCGAATCCGCCGGCAAACCCTTTCACGCCGGCGAATCCCACACCGTGAACTTCCGTCGAGTCGCCATCGAGCATCGTCATTCCGGCATCGGTCAGAATCTGCACGACTTCGTGCTCCTGGCCGGACTCGAGATCGTGGTTGCCGAGGACGCCGATGGCTGGGATGCGCAACGAGGATGTGATTTCCCTGGCGAGGATCTTGGCCTCTTCGATGGTCCCGTAATCGGTGAGATCGCCACACAGGAGCATGACGTCCGCACTCTCGGAGGCCTGGCTGAAGAGCTCGTGCAAGGTTCCATGACCCGACTTTTTCACGTGCAGGTCGGCCATGGCGGCGATGCGCAGTGTATTGCGATCGTTCATCACTTCGCTCCATCCACCGCAATCCCCGCGGTCCAGAGCTCGATGTCGGCGTCCGTCATCAGATCATCCACCCGCCGCGCATCGGCGTAGCCCCATTCGAGATCCTTGAGGTATTGCTGCCGGGAGAGGATGGTGCCGTTGCAGACTTTGTCCGGCGCGTTGCCGGCCCGCGTCTCCTCGCCCATGCGACCCGTGAGCTCGTCCATCACCCAACTTGGAATCACCGCGCGATCACGGGGATAAATGAATCCGAACAGCACCAGGTGCGCATAGAGCACCCGCCAATAGGGTCCGTAGCGTTCCAGCAGTCGCTGCCAGTCCATGCGCTCTCCGACGGCGCGGATGACGTGGGCCACGTCCGCTCCGTCGAAACGCTCGCGCTCCATGATCAGGCCCTTCGACCAGATCATCTCCTCGGCGGGAATGAGCTCCACATCGACGTCGAAGACCTTTTCCTTGACCGCGTTCGTGAACCAGAGGTCGTCCACCGCGGCCACGCCATTGCCCGCGCTGAAGATCAGATCGACGAAGTCTTCCCCGTGATGGGCCTTGCCGAGCCAGTGAGGGAACTTCAGCTCCGCCTTGTAGCCCGCCTTCTGAAAGGCCCATGCCGCACGACCGAAGTCTTCCCTGCGGATGAAGACGTCGAAGTCTTTGGTGTGGCGCTCGATGCCGGTGTAACGGGCATAGGCATACGCGCCTCCGACGAGGTGAGGGATGTCTGCGTCCCCCAGGATCGCCAGCGCGTGACGGTAGAAGCGAATGCTGCTCTCGGAGAGAACGGCTTCAGGAATGGCAGCCATGGCGCCACGGAAAAGTGCAGCTTCCATGCCGCGCCACACAGCCACTAAATGGAATGGGGTCAGGCGGTTAGATCGGAGCGATGGTGATGGTTGCGCCCGCGGTGGAGAGGCGGATGTCGGGGACGCCCGCGCCGATGCGCAGTGCCTTACGGTCCGCGCCCCAGATCCCCAGTCCGCTGTCGCAGCCGCGGAGCGTGCAATGGATCTCGCTCCCTCCGGCAATCCTGGCCTCGAGGGCCGGAACGTCGGTGGCCGGCAACCTCAGAGCGATGGCTCCCTCCTGCGAGGTGGCGTCGACGTGGCCGCGAACGCGCTCCAGGGTGATGCCGCCGCTTCCCGTGGTGATCTTGTAGTTCCCCGAAGACTGGGCCACGGAGATCCCGCCGCGCGTCGCCTGGGCGGTCACGTGGCCACTCATGTTGCGGATGGCCACCCCACCGTTCTGCGCATGCACATCCACGGCGGAGCGCCGTGGCAGGTAGAGCGTCATGTTGGCCCACCAGGCCTGCGTGTCGTCCACGCCGGGACCGTTCGCGGCGATCTCGCCGTTCTGGTAGGTGATCTGGATGGCGCCGAGGAGACGCGTGGCCTGTTCCTTGGAGTGAGCCATGGCGTAGCGGCAGACGATGAGGCGCGCATAAGGCCGGTTCCATCCGCGGATGGACACACCACCCTCGCTGCTGGCCGTGACGCGCAGACGGTCCACACCGGCCAGGGGAATCTCACGCTGCTCCCGGTCGTGCATCTCCGCCCGGAAGTTCGTGAAGGTCATCGTGTAGAAACTCTCGCAGTCGCCGGTGCCGCCGGCGAGAGAGTGATCCTGTTCGGAGCCGATGATCTGGCGGCTGGCCCACGCCGGAAAGGCGGTTCCGAGGACCAGTAGCACCGTGATGACCAGGGATCGCATGCTCTTCTTCTACTCATACGGTTACGGATCAGCGAAGGTTAGGTTTCGCTTCAGGGACAACATCCTTTGGGCGA
>JBDTOZ010000605.1:0-2737 GCA_039932995.1 Acidobacteriota bacterium
TCTGGCTGAGCTGTCCCGGGTTCTGCCCGAGAGCGACTCCGGCCAGGATGCTCAGGCCGTACTGGCGCGAGAGCTGTTCGGTGGAGTGACGGGCCACGACGTGACTGATCTCGTGGGCCATCACGCCCGCGAGCTCGGAGGCGTTGTCTGCGTTGGCGAGCAGCCCCGTGTTGACGTACACGTGTCCGCCCGGGATGGCGAAAGCGTTGATGGCCGGGTCCTCGACCACGTGAAAGTCCCACGGCATCTGATTGAACGGCGCCGGCGTCTGCGCGACGATGCGCTGTCCCACGCTGCGCACGTAGGCGTTCACGGTGGGGTCTTCGTTGAAGCGGACCTGCTTGGCGATGTCCTGCGACAGTTGCTGGCCGAGCTGCCACTCCTCTTCAATGGAGATGAGGTTGAAATCACCCGCACCCCCCGACCCGCAGCCCAAGGCCAGGAACATGACGAGCGCGACTGCGAGGGATGAGCTTCGTTTGTTCATGTCGCGGCGAAAGTGCAAGAGGAGCGCCTATCCGATGCGCGCTTCAAGGACATCGCCGGCTGGGCGGGATGGCCTGGCCAGGAAGCGTTCGGGGCAGCTCCTTGTTGGCCCGGGCGCATGGTCAGGCGCTTTGTCGGAATCGCGCTCCTCCTTCTCGTCGCCGGCGGCACGCGGGCGGCCAGCCGTTACGTGGCGGATCGCGCTGCCGGTCCCGTGCACTGGGAACGGTGGGGGAGTGCCGCCTTCGCGCGCGCGCAGAGAGAAAAGCGGCCGATCTTTCTCTCGATCGGATTTGCCTCTTCCTACGAGTGCTACCGCATGCACCGCGAGGCTTTCCTCAACGGCGAGAATGCGGAGACCCTGAACACGAACTTCGTCCCGGTGCTGCTCGACCGGGTGGAGTCTCCGGAAGTGGCCAAGGCGTATGAGGCGGCCGCGCTCTCTCTGGGTGTTGCACGCGGCTGGCCGGTGCACCTGGTCCTGAACGCGCGGCTGGAGCCGTTCGCGGCGGCCGGATTCATGAAGCCCGATGAGCTGAGCCGCTTTCTGGTCATCAACGCGAATCGTTTCAAAGAGAGCGCGGGCGCGTCGGGATTCAGCGCGCCTGCGGCCGAGGCGGGGGCGGCGGCGCTCGACATCGACAAGATGGTCGAGGCCATCGGGAAGACGTACGACACGACCACCGCCTCATTCGGAGAGCCGCGACCCCGTCCCATGACGGTCTCGTTTCTCCTGCGCTACGCCGCGCGCATGAAGCACGAAGGCATTCGTGGCGCGGCCCTCGAGCACCTGCGCCGCATGGCCATCGCCCCGATTCGCGACCAACTGGGCGGCGGATTCCATCGCCAGGCGCGCGAGGCCGCGTGGCGCGATCCGTACTTCGAGAAGATGCTGCCCGATCAGGCGCTCCTCTCCATCGCCTACCTCGAAGCCTGGCAAGCCACGAACGATCCGGAGCTGGCCTACCTGTCGCGGACCACGCTCGACTACGTGTTGCGCGATCTGCGCGGTGGCGGGCGGGGCACCTTCGACGCATCCCAGGACGCCTACAACTACGTCCCCCTCTCCGGCCCGGAACTGGTCAACGGCAACTTCTATCAATGGCAGAAGGACGAGATCGCCCGTCTGGTCGGACGGGAGCCCGCCCTGAAGGTCTTCATCATCTACGGGATGAAGGACGCGGTGCCGAATCTGCCTGCACTCCCGGCATGGCCGGTGCTCGCCGAAACGCACACCACCCTGGCGGCGCCGCTCGCCAAGATGCTGGACCTGCGGCAGAAGCGGCCCGAGCCCTCGCGGGAGTTCAACGTCATCAGTGGCTGGAACGGCTTGATGATCTCCGCGCTGGCGCGTGCCGGCGCCGCCTTCGGGGAGCCCCGCTACGTCGACGCGGCCGGGAGCGCCGCGCAGGTGCTGTTGCCCCTGCTCCCGCGGGGAGCCAAGGCCAGAACGCTCGCTCACGGAGAAGGCACCGAAGCGCTGGCCGAGGATTACGCGATGCTCGTGCAGGGACTGCTCGACCTGTACGACGCCGGCCATGACATCCGCCGGTTCGAGCAGGCCGTGGCGCTGCAGAAGCAGCAGGATCAGCTCTTCTGGAACGCGAGCGCGGGCGCGTACACGACCGGCGTCGCGGTTCCTCAGCCGGTGCGCAACTTTCTGCGCGAGCGTGATGACGAGACCCCGGCAGCCAACTCCGTGGCCGCGCTCAACCTCCTGCGTCTGGCCGCATTGACCGGAAACGAGACCTGGGCGGCGCGTCCGGCCATCCTCTTTCAAGCCTTTGGCGCACGGATGCGCGCCCGTGGTGCGGACTTTGCGCAAATGGCCAGCGCGTACGAGCTCTCGCTCATCCCTCCCAGCATCGTCGTGGTCACCGGCGATCCGCGAAAGAAACAGACCTACGACCTGCTGGCGTCGTACGCCCAGCACCCCGAGCCGATGCGCGCGCTGGTCTTCCTGCCGCACAAGGGTCCGGAGCGCCAGCGTGTGGTGACCGCCCTTCCCTTCACCGGCGCACTGCAGGCCGATCCGGAAAAGGCCGTCGCGTATCTGTGCGCGGAGGGGGAGTGCCGGACGGTTGGCGGTTGACGGTTGGCGGGAGAGCGGTTGGCGGTTGACGGTTGACGGTTGGCGGGAGAGCGGTGGCTAACGCCCATCTGCATGATCGACAAGCCAGCCGACCACCGCCAACTGCCAACTGCCAACCGCCAACCGCCAACCGACTACAATCTCCCGGTGCGTCCAACC
>JBDTOZ010000606.1:0-11971 GCA_039932995.1 Acidobacteriota bacterium
CCCGCATGCCGCGGCGTGCAGTCGCAATGCCGATGTTGGTGGCCGTTCGTGCATCTGCACCCTTTGCAAGGTGCTCACAACAGGGATACTTGCGGACGCGTTTCCGGGGCGGAGCTTCGCAAGGTGCCGGGAAGCGTGTCCACAGAGAATAGCGGCATTGTCTGAGTTTCTCAAGTACCTGCAAATCATGCACTTGCGGCTCTTCCGGGGCGGATTGTGTGATGGAGCGCCCCAAATCCGCGTAAATCGTTGATCCTGAACAGAAGTCCATGTCGTCCTCGGCGGTGGACGGCCTCCGCCCCGGAAACTCTGTTTCTGGAGCAGTCAGGCTTTGGCTCAACGTCTCCGGAGTGGCTTGAGTGCGTAGCTGATGTCGATCTCGATCGGCTCGCCGGCCTGAAGTGCTCGACCGTCGGTGTCCTTCGTTGCTGCGCGGATTACCTGAAGGTTGCGATCCGCGGGCAGGCCCGCCAGAAATGCACCAGCCGTCGTCGTCTTCGTCCCCCCTGTGATGTCGATGACGACGTCGCTCGCGGCCAGATTGAAATCGCTCAGTTCCGAGTAGATTCGCTCAATCGCGCCTTTCACTGCTTCCGGGTCCCCGAATTCTTCCTCTGTCATTGGGACGAGCCGCACCAGTGGGCCAAAGGTTTCCGCCAAAGTTTCCGCATTCCGTTTCGAGAGTGGAGAATGAAGCAGCCACGCACGAACGAGTGACTCTCGGTGATACCGGATCGCCGCCTCCGCAGTTGCCGAGCCGGCACCCACGCTCACGAACGCAATCAAGCCGCGATGCTTCGTTGCGGGAATCTTGAGCGAAGAGACCGGCTCCAACGCTCGCTGGGGCAGGAGACTCTGCCGGATGATCGGGAACAGCAGTGCGATGAATGCGCCGGCGACGACGAAAATTGAAAGCCAGAAGGCCCACCTGGGACACTTCGTCGCAAACCAGCCCGAGATGACGTTGACCGACCCGCCCACGAGCAGCGCGAGAATGAAATACACCAGCGGGTTGTGTCCGGGATCCCAAAGGCTCCGCCCTCCGTATCGGCTCATCGACTCTCCTTGGCCGCCAAAGCCAATGCCTGGCCGACGGCGTAATCAGGGGTGTGGCTGATCGCCACGACATACGCACTCAGTTTCGGATCCCACACGGCGACCGCTCCGAAGCGGTGTCCGAGCCGGTGAACGATCACGGCCATCGCCGGCAGCGAGGCAGGGCCAAAGATCAGAGCAAGAGGGCCACCGGCTTCCGCCTCGAGCGCGGCATCCATCGCCGACGCCGCATCGCGCACGATTACTGTGTTGTCTCCAGGCAGGCCGAAACCGACGGTGAATCGAACGGCACGCAGATCCCCAACCATCACACCCGCCGCCGTGATGACGAACGCCGATCCCATCAGACCTCAGGGTAATCGACCGCGATGATCTCCCACCAGTTCTCCCCTTGATGCCGGACGCGGACCTGAGCGACGACTTTCTTTTTCTTCAGACGGTTCCTGATCGCTTCAGGAACCTTCATGGTCGCCCGGGCGATCCTGCCGTCCGCTGCGGTCGCTTCGAGAGTCCCGGTGTTCGGCTTGTAATTCAGGACGGCGTCCGGCCACGTCTCTTCGCCGGCAGGGGCCGACGTCGCGGCGGAGGTCTTGTCCTCGAACCATCCATACCCTGAGCTCTTCTTCGCCCCCGCGCCGAGCCAGTCGAGCGCGAGTCTGAGAAGCCGCTCGAGGTTCACATCGCCGGCTCCCCTGAACCAGAAGCGAAACCGTGCGCCTGCGTCGATCCGCAGGTGATGAATGGGAATCGGCTCGTCCCAGTCCGCGGGAGGCTGCTGGTGGTCCCTGTAGTACGTCTTGTAATGCACGGTCATCACACCGAGTGACAGCGTGGCCAGAGCAACGGGAAACGCGTCGTAGAACGAGACGGTCCCCCGCCGAGCGGTTGCTTCCCCCATGGCACCAGAGCCAAACACAGCGCTGATCCGTTCCTCGGTCCAGTGCTCGCGATCGGTCTCCGTTCCGATCTCAGCCGTGTGCACCAAAGTTGCGGCGGCGCGCAACAGTCCCTTGACCGAGGAACCGGGAAAGTACGGTGCGCCGCTGTTTCGGTCGAGCGTGAATCCGGTCTCGGAGGGATTCCAGCGGCCAATGCCGGCGATTAGGGGAGCGCTCGATGTCACGACGACAGAACGGGCACCGAGGATCTCGAGCGCCTTGGTCCGTCGCTGTTCCAGCTCCCGATACTCTCTCCCCACCCCACCAGCGAGATTCGCGACGGTCTCGAGAAAAGTCTTCTTCCCCTCGGGCGCATGACGCCACTCAACCGAGTACCCCTCGTAGGCCCGATCGAAGAACAGCGACGGGTTCGGGTGCCGGTCGGGCACCAGAAAGGCTCGCATGTGCATCGGAATGACAGGCGGCATTGTCTCGGCTCCTCACAAGAAAGCTTCGGCGAACTTTTTCAGCCAGACTGCGATCGCGCGCGCCTCCTCCGAGGCTTCGCGATACTTGATCTCCGGATCGAAACGAGCATCCGGCGACGCGCCCACGATGGATTCCATCAGTGTGCTTTCGGCGGGAAGAGAGACTGGTGGCCGGCGTAGCCACTCCTCCAGCCATTCATAGATCCGCACTCGGACACTGCCATCGCCCTCCGCCAGACAGGTAGCCATCGTCTGAGCCAGACCGGCGGTGTGGAGCCGTGCCGGAAGGTCTTTCAGCTCTGTCTTGAACTTGGCCGCATCGCCCTGCCCGGCCACTGACTTGACGTGGAGGAGTGCGAATCCGGCGCGTTCCTGAACGAGCGTGGCCATGTCATGCCCCCTCGATCGCACGAGCGATCCTATGCACCCAGACCACTCCGCGCCCAATCGTCTCGTCCCCACCTAGGCGTATGACGTCGGGAATCCGGTCGAGTGGAAACGCGGCGCCATCGCCACTGCGTTCGCGAACAACACAGGCAAAGAGCGTGTCGCGCGGCACGAGCTCCTCATTAAACATGTTTCCACCGTCCCCTGTCGTGGTGCCCGTCTCATCACTCAATTTGATGCGGGTGACGATCTCTGTGGCCGTCGCGACCAGGAAACCGAAATCGCGGTCGGTCACGACGATCAGCCGGTCACGCAACTTCAGCCGGGTGTACGCGAACGTGGAGTCCGGACGCAATAGCCTGTCCAGTGTGTCGCAAACAGCCGCGAACTGACCGGGCACGGCATCCACGCGAATCTCTTCGAGCAGAACGCTCTGTGCCGTACTGGCCCAGGCGGCTCGTTCGTCAAGCATGAACGGCGGCGGGCCCTCACCCAAAGCCCGGTATACCCGGTCGAGGACCAGCGGACACGTAACCCACCGGAAGGGCTCACCCGACGACCTCACCGGGAAGGCGACGACAAACCCGTCGCCAAACGCGATGCGACCGGGCAATGTGGAGTCCTCTTTCCCAAATTGAGTCTCGACATCGAAGTCTTTCACCGCCTTCATTTCGTCGCGCAGGACTCCCTTGATGGTCGATCCGGGGATGACCGGAAATCCGGTGTGCTTTTCCCTCTGTACAGGGAGATCGACATATCCGGTCCCCTTCTCCGCGCCACAATGGAGTGGCTGTTCGGTATAAAAGGTCAGCAGCGCGACTTCAGAAAAGGATCGGCTTCCCATCGGTTCTCCTCTCAATAGGCTCCGGCAAGTACGACACCGAAACCCTCTTCATGTCCTTCGGAGATCTTCATGAATGACGCGACGTCTGCGGTATCGGTGTAATAGACCGAACCGGCCGGCACCGCTCGGCGCAAAGGCTTTGGCTGCTTCTTCGCCAGATCCCAACCACCCGCGTGAGTCATAGATCTGACTGCCGCCGCACGAATCGACAGACTCGCCGGCCGCGACGCCACGTCCCCGGCGAAGACTCCGGGAGTGGCGAGGTAGAGCGCGCTCATTTCGTTGTCACGTCTCCCGGCACGAATGCTCTCGCTGAGAGACGGTCCGTGATCGAGCCGCACGAGCCGGCCTTCTCCTCCGAGTGTTGCGGTGACACCGGACGTAATCGTCGAGCCCGAGATCTCGAATCCGAGAGAAACTCCACGCAGCAGACGAACAAATCCGAAGGTGTAGAGCATGCCATCCTTGGCCGTACGCCGGTCAGACTGAATTCCGACACCTGTTCGCTGCTCGGTCAACCAGAGGTCCGTGCTCCTGGCGAATGAGCCAGGATCGGGGGTAGTACCGGCGAGCCACTGGGTCAGACCTTCGCGCGTTACCAACCAATCTGTGGCCGGCACCGCAGGCTCTCCGCCTGGAAGCGGCGTCCATCGCCCTTCACTCTTGATCTTCGGTTCCAGAAGCGCCAACGTGTGCGACCAGCCCTGCCCATTGGCAGCGGTCGTAGGCAGGTACCTCACCACACGATCGATCGCGCCCGACTCGCCCGTGACCAGGCCAAGATCTGCCGGTGCCGGGAAAAGCATCTCTTGCCTGCCCCCGGCTTCTTCCCGCACGAGCCAAGGCCCGCGTAAGCGAAGAGTGCCAAGGCTTCCCCACTCACCGACCTCACGCCGGATCTCAGGCGCGAGACTGCTCCAGCGTTTCTCCCCGAGGTTCTCGAGATCGCCTCCGGTGTCCATGAGACGACAGGTCCGCAACATGCCGTAGAGAGTGGATGGGAGCGGGGGAAAGATCGACTGGAGATAGTGATCAGCGCCGATGGTCGACGGACGGCTGTCTCGAAAGAACAGAACGTCCTCTGGAGTGGCCGTGAACCCGCGCCAATCTTGAACCTCGCTCATTGACTCATCCATCACCTTGTCTCGACTGCGATGAACCGCGCGATACGAAGTGCATCGATTTTCCGGGCTCTGAAGAATGGAGCCAGCAGAGACGCCGCCGCCGGCACATCCCTCACCTCGGCGCCAGACAAGCAGCTCATCAGCCAAGGTTCCCAGTCCTTAGAATCGAGCACGCCGAGCAGTTCCCGACCCTCCTCCGCGAGCATGTATGTCTGTCGCGAGCTCAGGCCGCCCGAGGCGACGTCAGAGGTGATTGTCTTCAGGTCCGTCAGCAGCCGATCGTCCCACTTCAACACGACTTCGGCGGGAAGGCCCGATCCTTTGTTCAGACTGATCGCGACCGCGTCTCTCCCGGCGCGCTCCTTCGCCTCTTGTTTGAGCAACCTCTCCGCCTCGCGAAATACCGTGCCGGCCGGGGTTCGCGTGTGCGAGAACAGGACGGCGGCGGATAGCGTGTGATCCTCGGGACTCAGTTGATGATTTCGCATCGCATCGGCGTACAGGCCGCGAACGGCGATGGCGGCGTCAAGTGCATCGCGCGGATCAGCGATGAAAATGACGTCCTCCCCACCCGCGTAAACCAGCTGCGGTTTTCTCCCCTTTCGGGTCAGTGCAACGTTGAGGTCCGTGCTCCCCGTCGAACGGAGGCCTGTGGCAAACTCAGTGAGCGCCGAGGAAAGCCTTCTCTGAATATCGGCGAGTGAACCGGGGGCGTTGCCATCGCCACTCAGCGCGGCGCCAAGACGATCGCCATCCATCGTGACCACTGCAAAGTACGGACGCTTGTCATCCGGCTGAAAGTCGGGAAACGACTCGTACACCTGACGCTTTCCCACCAGTAGAGGAAAGAGACGCTTCGTGGCGCAAACGAGACAGAGTCGTCCCTGGCCAGTTCTGAAAAAAGCACCAATACCTTTGTGCTCCGCCAGATCAAAGGCGCGCTGCCAAGCATCCGCGACGTTGCGCCGGTTTCCATCGGGAAGAGCGGTTCGCTCGCCACACACCGCACACTTCAGGCCCTGTGCGGTCACCGCGGAAAACGGACGATACATGCGGGACGCTGCAAACTGTTCCGCGCCATGTCGTGAATCGGCATGGTAATCGCCGGTCTCAGTGACCCACGACCAGGCACATTGGATTGCCTGGAGCGCATTCGACTTTTCCGCGGCGCCGTCGAGACCAAGTGGCCGGAGCCGCGCCAGCGCTCCGTCGATCATGCCGCCCCATTCGCTGATCACCGCTGAGGTCACCGCCGAGGCGATCTTCGCGGCTTCCGCTACCGGTATCCTGGCAACGAACCGGTTGGGTAAAGCCTCCGGAATTTTGCCCGCGTCCACAACGGGGAAAATCATCGTGCCGCCATTGCGCAGAAGGGCTTCGACAGCAAAACTCGCGAGCTGAGAGAGCACTGCGCTACCCGCCCAGAGATCGGCCACGCGTCTCGCCTGAGAAATGAACGCATGAACGGGACCGATCGAGAAGGTGAGGAGTGCCGTGGACATCGGTTGCTCCGTCATACGATCCGCGCGATCCGGCCGCGATTTGCGAGCTCCGCGAGGAAGTCGCTCACGATCTGGGTGTGGGCGGTACTCGGCAGCGCGCTGAACCGTCGAAATCGCATCGACGCCCGCGGTGGAAGGAAGCGCGCCGGCAAGTGTGTGAACACCGGATAGAAATCCTCTCCAAAGTTTGCGATCCGCAGGAGCAACGGCGAGGCACGTCTACCGCCTCCCCAATTCACGATCAAGTCGTCGCCTTTCCCGAAAGGAAGAGGAAGGCCGAAACCCGAGCGATGCGGCATTCCCGTCGCCGTGGAAGCCTTGAGCCAATCGTAGTCGGCGCCTGTTCCCATCCCGTACCTTCGGCGAAACGCGATCAACCACGCCGCCGCGGCGGTCATTGCGTCCGCCCAGTTTCTCATCGGCTCGGCGGCACGAAATACAGCCGCATTTGCTGAGAAGTGAGACCACTCCGGCGTTTCTGTGTGACCTGGTATCACGTTCCGCGCGAAAAGAGCCAGGCAACCCGCCTCGAAGGTGGCGGTGTCCGCACAGACCGGCGATAACCCGTTCACGTCATGTCGGTCCAAATTGCCGGTTCGTTCGACACTCGTACACGAGAACGAACCGTAGCCGCGACGCGCACGCGAACCAATCGCACCGAGATTCATCCAAGCCCACACTGTGTCACTCAGGATCTCTTCCGCTTCTATATCGAGGCCGCGGTACTGGATGAAGAAAGAACTCGATTCTCCGGGCACCGCATACTGGCGAGCGGTCGTTCCATTCCAGGAAACCGGGCCGAATCCTAAATATGCGATCGCGTTGGTGGGGACTTCTCTCCCATCTTTGGTGATCACGAGGCGTCCAGCGGCCCCCGGGGGAAGGCCTGCGCGGCTGGCAATGCCGGACGCATCCAGTCCGCGCCGCGGAAACGCGTCCATTGAACGTTGCGGCTGCTTTGTCACGACGACGCGCAACGCGGACTGGTGCTCTGTCGCGCCGAACAGTCTCGTCTCGAGACGCGAGACTCGCACGAGGTCGCCGGCGAACCGTCCGCCGGCAACCGCGCGGAACCACCACCGCAACTGTCCACGAATACCGTTTGCGGTCAGCTCCGCTTTGGTCTGATCGGAGCCCCCGATGAAACCGGGGGTGAGGAACCGGGTCTCATAACTAACTCTTTTCATTCGCGCCTGCCTGAGCGCTCACCGCATCTCGGGAATTAGGGAACGACGGACCGGAGGTGCACTATTGCATACAGTCGGGATCATAGGGAACACTTTCTTGATGTTTTCTTAGATTAGGAGCGTACCGTGACACCGTTGACCAAGCGTTCAACTCATGGCTATACAACCTGCAAGAGCGCCGCGTCAGCAAGATCCCGCCGTCTTGCTATGGGTGTCCCTGTGTCGCCGCGCAACTCGTCTTGACGGCACACGCGTCTCGAGCGCACGGAGGACAAAGTCTTGCGTGAGTGAGAGGCCGCCTTGCGCAATCCGGATCGGACTGGCATTGTTGTGCATGACACTCTGGCCAAGCAGAAGGAGCCAATCGTGAAGAAACTGAGAACGACGCCTTCCTCTGCCGGAAAGCCGAGGGGAAAGTCCGATACTCGAGCAAGTGCCGCGGGCGGCGATCCAGAGGCTTCCTCCTCTCCTGAGGCGCGTCGTTCCACCGCTGCCTCTCTGGTCAGACATGCACCTGGCTGGGCGGGAGATGATCTGGAAGCCGTAATTCAGACCGTGACCGCCACGCGCTCGAAGACACGTTTCTGATGCCGTACCTGCTCGACACCAATCATTGCTTCCCCAAGACAATCCTCTCTCTGTGTCTCTGTGCCTCTGTGGTGAACCGTCCCTGTAGGCCACGCAACGAAGCATGACCACCGCGGACACGCACCTCCTCGACCTCCCCCTCGATCGCCTGCTCGTTCGTCTGCGCTTCACGCGGGCCGCGCGCTTTCGCTTTCAACACGGCGTCGCTCTCGATGGCATGCTGCGCAAGGCGGGCGCGCTCGCGGGGATCATTGCGTCCCAGGAACGGCAGAGCGGCCCGAACGCACACTCCTTTCCGCACGAAGTCATTCCCTTCGCCAGCGAGTCGGGGCGCATCCGCTTCGAGGCCGGCGATTCGTACCAGTTCCTGCTCACCCTCACGGGCCAGGCCATGGCCATCGCCGATCGTCTGCCGCTGGGCATCCAACAGGTGGGACGCACGGCACCCGATCGCGCGATGGCCCTGCCCACCTTCGGCGGCAACTTCGAAGTGGAGCGCGCCGACCGTCTGCGTCCTGCGCAGTGGGAGCGCGACGTTCATGCGCTCTCCGGATTGCCCGGCGTCACGCTCCGTTTTCTCTCTCCGCTCCGGCTGGAGTTGCCCGAGGAGCGCGGGGACCCATCCTCGAACCGCGCCGCTGCCGCCTCTCTGCGACACGTGGTACCGCGGACGACGCCCCTCGTCCCACAGGCACGGCCGAGGCCGGGCCAACCGGCGCCGCCGGCCGTGCCGCCCGCCTTCTTCGACAACGAACACTTCCCCGCGGCCTTCTTTCTGCGCCGCCTCTGGCAGCGCCTCTTCTTTCTCCGCCATGGGCGCTATCCGCGGAGCGAGCTGGCGGAGATGCCGCGCCTGCCCGAGGGGATCGGCGCCGCCGCTCCGCGCCTGCTGTGGGTGGACATCCCCAAGACAGGCGCGCCCGGCGCGGGGAAGAAGGAGACCACCGGCGGCGTGGTCGGCGCCATCACCTTCTTCGGCCTCTCCGACGAGTGGCTGGCGCTCCTGGCCCTGGGGCAGTACACACACGCCGGCAAGAGCACCCGCTACGGCCTGGGGCGCTACGTCCTCGAGGGGACGCCGCTGGCCCGCGATCCGTCGCTGGTCCCCTCGCGCTCCCTCCTCGCCCGCGCCGCCTCGCGCGGCCCGCTCTCCGCGGCCCTCGATCACGTGCTCGCCGACGCGCGCGACCTCTCCGAACGGGAACGCGACCTCTGGACGGACGAGCGCGCGCAGCACCTGCTGCGCCTGGAGGAGGAGCTCTCCACCGGCCGCTACCTCCCGCCGCCGCTGCATGGCTTCCTCCAGGCCAAGGCCGACGGCGGCGTGCGTCCGCTGGTGGTGCCGCCCCTCGAGGACCGCGTGGCCCAGCGCGCCGCCGCGAGCGTGCTCGGCGACTCCGTGGAGGCCATCCTCGAGGAGTGCTCCTACGCCTACCGCAAAGGCTTCTCGCGCATGGGCGCGGCCCGGGCCATCACCCGCGCCTACGATCAGGGCTACCGCCACGTCCTCGACGCCGACATCGCCTCCTTCTTCGACGCCGTGGACTGGGACCTGCTCGCCTCCAAGCTCGACGCGCTCTTCCCCTTCGACCCGCTCATCGAGCTGGTCAAGCGCTGGATGCACTCCGACGTCGTCTTCGAAGGCCGCCGCCTCGTGCGCACGCGCGGCCTCCCCCAAGGCAGTCCGCTGGCGCCCCTCCTGGCCAATCTCTTCCTCGACGAATTCGACGAGATCCTCCTCGGCCGGGACTATCGCCTGGTGCGCTACGCCGACGATTTCGTCGTGCTCTGCCGCAACGTCGACGAGGCCCTGGCCGCGCGCGAGCTGGCCCGCGCCGCGCTGGCCCGCCTCGGCCTCACCTTCAATGAGCAGAAGACCGCCATCCGCTCCATCGACGACGGCTTCACCTACCTCGGCTATCTCTTCTGCCGCTCCCTGGTCGTTGAGGCAGAGGGCGCGGAGCCGCCGCGGCGCGAGCTGACCCTTGAGGAAATTCCGCGCTTCTCCTGGCTAGCCCAGGTGCCGTTCGAGCGCGTGGCCGCGGTGGTGCGTCCCGAGCCGTTGCCAGCGAAGCGGGCCGAGACGCGCCCGCTCGCGCCGCTCGCGGCGTCGGCCGTGCCGGACGCGCGGGCGCTCTATCTCCTGACCGCCGGGATGCGCATCGAATTGCGCGATGACCGGGTGGTCGTCTTCGGCGACAGTCGCGCCGAGGCGCCGGAGAAACGGATCGAGGTCCCCATTGCGCTGATCTCGCACGTGGTCTGCAGTCGCGCGGCGCGAATGACCGTGCCGCTCCTCCTGGAATTGAGCGACAAGGGGAAGCCGGTGTTCTTCACCCACCGCGACGGCAGCATTGCGGCATCGATGATGCCGCAAGCGCCGGACTGGACGCTGTGGCAGAAACAGGCCGTGCTGGCCGCGGACGGGGAGGCCTGTGCGGCCATCGCCCGGGAGATCGTCATGGCCAAGCTGCACAATATGGCCACACTGGCCGTGCGCTTGGACTTTGCGAATCGCGAGAGTGCGTCCGAGGGGATGCGGGCCTTGGAGCGGGAGGCGGCCAACAAGAGCGAGGCGGCGTCATTACGGGGGTTGGAGGGAAAGGGGGCGGCGCTTTATTTTGGGGCATTGAGAGACTCGCTGGATGAATCGTGGGGATTCACCACCAGGAGGCGCACCCCGCCGCCCGATCCGGTCAATGCCATGCTGTCGCTGGCCT
Organism: Acidobacteriota bacterium; assembly: GCA_039932995.1. Lineage (GTDB taxonomy): Bacteria > Acidobacteriota > Thermoanaerobaculia > Gp7-AA8 > Gp7-AA8 > QHVT01. Next base: position 10,775 of record JBDTOZ010000606.1, read on the forward strand.
ATACGGTTCTCTATCACCATGCCTCCACCGCCTGTATGGCGGCCGGGCTCAATCCGCGCATTGGAGTGTTCCACCAGGGCAGAGGCACCCACGACGCATTGGCCTCGGATCTCGTGGAGGAGTTGCGGCATCTGGCGGACGCGTTCGTGATCTCACTGATCCGGCACCGGGAGATCACCCCCGCCGATTTCGTGATGAATTCCGCGGGACGCTGGCCGTGTCTGATGTCGGACATGGCCCGGCGCATGTTCCTGAACCGCTTCGAGGAGCGGTTGCTGGAGACGACCACGCCCGGGGGAGCGGCGGCGCCGCTGACGTGGCGCGCGGCCATCGACCGGCAGGCGTGGCAGATGAAGGTAGTGACCGCAGACCGGACGGCGCGGTACGCAGCATTGAGGCTGCACGCATGAAGGTTCCGGATTGGGTGGATTTCGTGCGTTTCCGGGGCGGAGGCCGTCCACGTCCGAGGACAACCGCCCTCACCACGCGGAATCAACAAGTTACGCCGTTTTTCGGGGATTTCGCGGCGAATCCGCCCCGGAAGGCTTGTAAGTCTCTCCATCTCCTGCACTTGCGAAACAGGTTGGATGGGCTTATTGTGCCTGTGGGCCGGTTGACGGACCCATTTCGACGTCCGGCCCGGAAACGGGCCCGCAAGGGTATGAAGTTCCAGCAGTTTGCAGAGGGTGCAGTTGCACGAACGGCCACCAACACCGGCATTGCGACACCAATGACTGCTTCTTCGCGACGAGAGAGGGATTTGTGTTGCACGAACGGCCACCAACACCGGCATTGCGACGAACGTTCGACGCGCCGACCTGGTCGGCAAGTGAGAGGTTGCACGAACGGCCACCAACACCGGCATTGCGACTTTGTTTTTGAGGTTGGTTTTGTTGCAAGCCCGAGTGGCGCGCGTTGCACGAACGGCCACCAACACCGGCATTGCGACGGAGCGGCTCCGGGAGCCAGGGTGGTCTCGGCGGCTTCATCACGTTGCACGAACGGCCACCAACACCGGCATTGCGACTTGTCCGACGGCGAAAACGCTAGGTGACCGTAACACCCATAGTTGCACGAACGGCCACCAACACCGGCATTGCGACCGCCACGCCGTCATCGACCACAGGAACCACGCGAGAGGAGTTGCACGAACGGCCACCAACACCGGCATTGCGACTACTTCCGAATCCGCCAGTT
>JBDTOZ010000607.1:0-7584 GCA_039932995.1 Acidobacteriota bacterium
AGATTGTTCGACGCGCCTTCGCGCGTCACCGGTGGACTAAAGTCCACCGCTCCACCAGACCAGAGTCCACCGCGTCAATGGCCAAGGAAGCGAAGGTGGTGGCGGACTTCGCGTCCGTCACCACCTCCGGAGCGATCAGTGCACCATGCGCCGCGGCTGGTTGAAGAGGCCGAGGATGAAACAGGGGGTGCCTTGAATGGCGTCGATGCGATTCTTGCGGTCCTGCAGGTCGTGGTACGAGCGCGGCGTCGCGGTCACGACCGGGTCATTCATGTTGATGCCGGTCAGGAATCCCGACAACGCAGCGGGAGATCCGATGGGCGAGCTCGGGTTGATGTGCACGAAGGGCGTGTTGGTCTCGGTGAAGTGACAGCCGCTGCACGTACCGAGCGAGAACTTGTTGCGGGCGTCGTTGTTGTTGACGACGGCTGCACCGTTCCACACTCCCGGCGGCATGGGCGCGCTTCCGGAGAGGAACGGCGCGCCGGTCAGGAGCAGGTCGACGACGTACGTCCCGTTGAGAACCGAGGCCTCGTTGGTGTTGATGAAGTCGCGCAGCGCCGCCGTGTTGTTGAACGTCGTGATCGGCGTTTGCTTGGTGGTGGTCTGCTCCAGCAGTCGCGACGCGCCGTTGATGCGGAACTCACGGAGCTCCCACGGCGCGGTCAGGAAGATCTCGTTCGAGCGGAGCTGATTGAGCGCGCTGCCGTTCGGCTTCGTCCCTCCGGCGCCGTGGACCGTGACCGGATCGGTGATGGCCTGCAACGCGGTGTTGTACGCGGCCGAGCCGACGGCCACGCCGGAGAGATTGCGCCACTGCTGCGCGTACGCCTTCAGACCGAAGCACGATTTCTTCGGAACGCCATACTCGAAGATCACCGCGAACGGCGTGGGTTGGCAGTTGTTCATCAGGCCGAACACGAAGCGCAGTTCGCCCGAGTTGGCGCTGCCGCCGTAGCTCGGGTTGTCGGCAAGGTCGATGCGGTTGACGATGGCGATGAGCCGGAACGGCGCCTTGCTCAGATCGAGGGCGCCGCCGCCGCTCGCGGTTTTCCAGGCGTTGATCACGTTGTTGATGGTCGTGCGCTTGGGGACGTCGGGGCCGTTGATGGTCTGATCGAGCACCCACTCCTCCAGCCAGCGCTGCGCGAACTGGGCCGGCGTGATGCCGGTCGCGGCCTGGTTGGCCATCTCGGTCATGAGGTGGCCGAACGACCATGGGCCCATGGCATTCGAGCCGGCCACGCAGGCATTGCCCGCGCGCGACGGATCGCCGACCACGGACGGCGCGTTGATGAGCAGCGACCGGGCCGGATCGATGACCGGCGGCGGCGGGGGCGGCGGGAAGTCGAAGACGTCGACGATGCGGAAGCGGTCGGCGTTGAACGCCTCGACGCGCTTCACCAGCGTCACGCGCTGGCGGTTGCGGAACACCGTCACCTCGCGCGAAGCGGCGAGCTGGCGCGCCAGCCCGGCGCGCTCGCGCAGGAACGCGGGCGGAATCGTGGCGGTGCCGGTGAAGATGCCGTCGCCGGCCACGTCGCCTTCCGCGCCGTCGTCGCGGAGGACGACGGTCTCCTTGTCATCCTCCAGCCGCAGGATGCGAGGCAGATCTTTTTCGGCGAAGCGCACGCTCAGACGCACACGGCCGCCGTCGATGGGTTGGACGTCGACGCTGTCGACGCGGGGCGGATCGCGCCGGAAATCGCGCTTGCCGGAGGGGATGGTGCTCAACACGCTGCGGTCGAGCTCCTGATTCGGCGAATGGAACGCGAGGTCGCGGGCCGCCGCCTCCCCTTTCGTGGGTGCGGACGTCCCTGCGGTTTTGGACTGCTGTTTCTTCTCCGTGCAGGCGATGGCCAGAGTCAGGGCGAGCATCGGGACGACGAGGTATTTCATACGGGCCTCCCTATGCACGAGTAGTGAGGCGGAGTGCCCGAACGTTACAAACTCGCGTCAGAGTGTTGGCAGCGAGGCTCCTCCATGCGATCTCTCAACCGGCTTTACTTGGCGAGTACGACGAGCGGCCTCCCTTTTTCGACGATGTATGTCGCGAGCTCCGCGGCGTTGCCGCTGCCCACGTTCTTTGCCGAGTGAATCGCTCCGGCGGGGATGAACACAGCCTGGCCCGCCTCGAGCGTCACCGGCGGCTGGCCCTCCAGGCTGTATTGGAGCGAGCCCTCGAGGACGTAGGCGATCTCCGCCCCGGGATGCCAGTGCTTGCCGAACGCCGCGCCCCGGGCGAAATCGACACGCACCTGAATGAGCTCGCGCCCGGGGACGTCCAGATCGTGTCGCACGACATCGGTACGGGTGATTGCCGGTTGCTGCGCATGCGTCACGTGCAGCCCCAGCCCGCTTACGACCATCAGCACGACCACCGTCGTCAATCGACTCGTGTTCATAGCGACCTCCTGGATTTCATCGCGCGGAGCCGGGACGTCGCTCCTCAGATGCGGTGGCCGGCGCGCGCCCCAACAGTTTGCGCCGGCCACCGGACCACGCTTCACCGCAGTGGCTTGAACGCAGCGCGCAGCTCCGACGCGAAGAGGGCCGGCTCTTCCCATGCGGCGAAGTGTCCTCCGCGATCGACCTCGTGGAAGTAGGCGAGGCCGGGGTAGACGGTTTCGGCCCAGCTGCGCGGGGCAGCCCAGATCTCACCGGGGAAGGTCGTGAAGCCGACGGGAACCTGGACGGGCGGTGGAGTCTTGCCGCCCGAGGCGGCCAGAAACTGTCCGAGCTCCCAGTACCAGCGTGCGGCCGAGGCGCCGGAGCCCGTCAACCAATACAGCGTGATGTTGTCGACGATGGTCTCTCGAGTGAGACTGCCGGTGGGCTTGCCGTCGACGAACGCGCGAGAGATCTTGTAGTAGCTGTCCGTGTCGTGGTCGAGCAGCCAGGCCGCCAGTCCGGCGGGTGAATCCAGCAGGGAGTAGCCGATCGTTTGGGGCCGGGTGGACTGCTCGAGGAAGTAGCCGAAGCCGCTCATCTTGAAGGTCGAGAGCGCGCTGTGCGCCGCGCGCTCCTGCTCGGTTTTCGCCGGCAACCGATCGGCGATGCCGGACGCCCCCGAGAGCAGGTTGACGTGGATGCCGATCAGCCCTTTGGGCGCTTGGCGCCCCATCGCGTCCGTGACGGCGGCGCCCACGTCGCCACCCTGGGCGACGTAGCGCGTGTAGCCGAGGCGCTCCATCAGCACCGCCCAGGCGCGGGCGATGCGGCCGGAGTCCCAGCCCAGCGCGGCCGGCGCGCCCGAGAAACCGTAACCCGGCAGCGACGGGATCACCACATCGAATGCGTCCGCGGCACTCCCGCCGTGGGCGGTCGGATTGGTGAGTGGGTCGATGACCTGGAGGAGCTCGATCACCGATCCGGGCCACCCGTGCGTGATGATCACCGGCATCGCGCCAGGGTGACGCGACTTCACGTGGATGAAGTAGATGTCCACGCCGTCGATCTTGGTCACGAACTGCGGATAGGCATTCAGTCTCGCCTCCGCTTTTCTCCAGTCGTAGTCCGTGCCCCAGTAGCGCACGAGCTCTTTGAGCGTCGCGAGCTGCACGCCCTGCGACCGATCCTCGACGAGCTCTCGGGCCGGCCATCGGGTGGCCGCGAGCCGCCGGCGGAGATCGTCGAGGTCCGCCTGCGGCACGTTGACGCGGAACGGCCGGATGGAGTCGTCTCCGGGCGAGGCGTCCGTGTTTGACGGGCGCGCACTGTTGTCTGCTACCTGCTGAACCTGGGTCATGGTGAGCTCCTTTCTCACTTCATCGGTGTAAGCCGCGGGTGAGGTCAATGCGACGACGATGCTGATCACGAGGAGTCTTTTGAATGAAGACATAGCCGATACCTTTCAACGCTCATGTTCGATTCGGAGAGGAACGAAGTGACGGGACGATCGTGTCGGTCGCTCGCGGGATCGCCTGCACAGAAGGCGGGGGACGACGTTTCCGCGCCGATCGATTCGATGTCGGCATGGTCTCTTCGCATGTTGCCAGTGGCGTGGCGGGCGAGAGCCTTTTTGCGCCAAGCGACACAAAGGCGGAGAACGCCGCTTTCCGCGACACTAGTGTCACGACACTAGGGCCGCAGCAGGTGGGCCAGACTCGTGGCCAGATCGCGGGCGAGCAGTGGCTTCTTCAGTACGTCGCTCGCGCCGAGCTCGCGCGCGTTGGCCGCGGTGCCGCCGACGAAGCCGCTCATCAGCAGGATCGGAAGCGAGGGGTCGATGCGCCGCACCTCGCGGATGATGGCCGAGCCGGTCAGGCCGGGCATGCGCTCATCGGTGAGGATGGCGTCGAACCTGCCGGGATTCGCGGAGAACACCTGGAGCGCGTCGACGCTGGAGGTGAAGCCGACGGGCACGTACCCCAGGCTTTCGAGGGTCTCGGTGGCCAGTCGCACGAGCGGCTCCTCGTCGTCGACGACGAGCACGCGCTGGCCCGCGCCGCGGGGCAGCGGGCTGCTCGGGTCGGCGACCGTCGCCGGGGCATCGCCGCTCCGCGGCATGTACACGACGAAGGTACTTCCCTGATCGAGCTTCGTGGTGACGTCGATGGCCCCGCCGACGCTGGTCACGATGCCATGCACCAGCGAGAGTCCGAGGCCGGTACCGACTCCTACATCCTTGGTGGTGAAAAACGGATCGAACATGCGCTCGAGGACTTCCTCGCGGATGCCGGTTCCGGTATCACTGATCTCGAGCACGATGTAGTTGCCGGGCTGGAGGGAGCCCAGGGTGACCCGGCGCGCAACATCGACGCGCTCCGTCGCGAGCTCCACGCGCAAGACGCCGCCGCGGGGCATGGCCTGCACGGCGTTCGCGGCGAGATTCATGACCACCTGGTGCACCTGCGTGGAATCGCCGAGCATCGCCGCGTGCCCGCTGCGCAGGCTCGCCGCGATGGTCACGTTCTCGGGCAGGTTGGCGCCGACCTGGTCGAGGACTTCGCGGACGACGGCCTCCACATGCACCGGCACGCTCTCGCCCACGCCGCTTCGGCTGAACGCCAGGATGCGGTCGATGAGCGAGCGGCCACGCTCCCCGGCCGCCATGATGCTGTCGAGATCTCGGTGCATGCGCGTCCCTTTTCTGGTGCCGCGCATCGCCATCTCGCCGTAGCCCAGGATCGCCCCGAGGATGTTGTTGAAGTCGTGAGCGATGCCGCCGGCGAGGGTGCCGATCGCCTCGAGGCGGTGCGCGCGGCGCAGTTCCAGCTCCATGGTGCGCAGCGTCAGATCCGCCAGCTTGGCCTCGGTGATGTCCCCGATCGAGCCCGTCCACCGGACCGGCTTGCCCTCGGCGTCGCGTGTGGAGAGGAAGTGCGCGGCAGTCCAGCGCACCTCACCTTCCACGACGATGCGCAGCTCCATCTTGAAGTTCGAATCGCGGCCGGCGAAATGCCGGGCCAGCGCTTCGTCCCACGTCGTCCGGTCATCGGGATGACATGGCAACCTGCGCTCCCATTCCGCGCGGTCGCGGAAGGTCGTGCCGGGCGCGTAGCCGCAGATCTGCAGCAGACGTGGGGAGATGTAGTGCTCTCCGGTCAGCAGATTCCAGTCCGCATGGCCATCCCCAGCGGCCGTCATCGCCAGCGCGTAGCGCTCCTCGGACTGTCTCGCGGCGTTTGCACGCCGCGCGAACAGCCAGGCCAGCGCGGCGCCGAGCCCCATCACGATCGTCAGCGCGGAGGCCATGCCGTACCAGAACTTCACTTCCAGCGACATCAGGCCCGAGCTCTGACGCCCCATGAGCAGACGGTATCCGCCGGGCAGGAACACCTGCGTGACCACGACGCGCATTCGCGAACCGTCGCCGGGGTCGATCACGTGCCCATACGTCCCCGGCGCATCGGGGATCTCCCGAGGCCATCGGCGCAGCGTTCCGGCCAGGACTTTCCTGCCCGGTCCGGCGAAGACGATGACTTCGAGACCGCCTGGATCCCGTCGCGCGCGCACGGCCGCGGCGACTGCGGCCGGGCCCTCGCGATGGAAGAGGTCCGGCAGCGCCTCCATGTCCTCCGGGACGAAGACGCGCAGCGTGCCCACGTTGAAGCGCCAGGCGTGCCAGAGTGGCATCGCGAACAGCGCCAGCGCCAGCATGCTGAACACGATGTAGGCGAGTGCGATGCGCCACGGTTTGGAGAAGAGTCTCTCAATCGTCAACGAGCACCTTCGATCGATTCGCGAACCGCAAGCAGCAGCTCCTTGCGGGTGAATGGCTTGGGCAGCACTCTCTGCACTCCCAGGCGGCGCGCCGCCTGCGCGGATCCGGCCAGACCGCGCCGGAAGCGCGCCGAAAGAACCAGGATGGGCGCACCATACTCACGCAGGGAGAGCAGCAGCTCGTCTGCGTCCCGCGGGTCGCGCACGTCGGCGATCACCAGCGCCGGCTTCTCCTCGCCGCCCGGCAACGGCTCGACGACATGGTAGCCTGCTTCGGCGAGCCAGCGCTCGAGCAACGAACGGATGGGCGGGTCCTTCTCCAGCACGACGACACAGCCTTTCGGATTCAATGGATTTCCCGCCGCACTACGTCCTTACATCTTGGCGATCATTGCGCGCCCCTTTGTGCAGACCGGACCGGGAAATGTGTCATCTGCCATGAAGCGCGCGCCGGCCGAGACAACTGGCGCCGGGGAACCTCCGGCGATTGCGCTATATTGAGTTGAACCTCGCTTGGACACCAGTGAAGTGAGCAGCGCCCACGTTCTCGTCGTCGACGATGATCCGTCGATACGGCAACTGCTCGTCGAATACCTTGGGGACAACGACATCCGCGTCACCGCGGTCGCAAGCACGCGGTTGATCGCGGAAGTCATGGCGCGCGACACGATCGATCTGCTGGTACTCGATCTTCGTCTGCCCGGCGAAGACGGCATGGAAGTGGCGAGAAAGCTTCGCGTGGATTCCTTCCTGCCGATCATCATCCTCACGGGGCGCAAAGACGAAGCGGATCGCGTGATGGGGCTCGAGCTCGGCGCCGACGACTACCTCACCAAGCCCTTCTCGCCCCGCGAGCTCCTTGCGCGCATCCGCGCTCTGCTCCGGCGCAGCCGTGCCCAACTGACGGTGGCGGACGGACTGCTGACGATGCGCGCCTATCGTTTCGCCGGCTGGGAGCTCAACGTGCGGCGCCGTCACCTTCACTCGCCGGAGGGCGGCGAGGTGCCGCTGACCAACGCCGAATTCAACCTGCTGACCGCGTTTCTCGCCGCGCCGCAGCGGGTGCTCTCGCGCGATCAGCTCCTGAGCATGTCCCGCCTGCACGACGACGAGGTGTACGACCGCTCCGTGGATACGCAGGTCGGCCGGCTGCGAAAAAAGCTCGAGCCGGCCGGGACGCAGGAAGAGCTCATCCGCACCGAGCGCGGCGCCGGATACATCTTCTGCGCCGAAGTCCAGATCGTCCGCTAGCCGGCACGGCCGGCAGCGCTGGTTGGCCTAGCCGGCACGGCCGGCAGCGCTGGTTGGCATAGCCTTAGGCACGTACGGCAGCTCCGAGCCAAATGCTCCTATCGCGCAGACTCCGAGGAGTCTGCGCGGTAGAAGCATTTGCCATCGGGTTTCACGCCGGAGGCGTGG
>JBDTOZ010000608.1:0-1886 GCA_039932995.1 Acidobacteriota bacterium
AGGTTCATAGGCTCACAGTCTCATAGAGGCCGTGGCACATGCACCTATGAGACTGTGAGACTGTGAGACTCCTCGAAGACTCGACGGCTCGAAGACTCGACGACTTGGTAAGCGGCGACTCGAAGACCCGAAGACGAGAAGACGAGAAGACTCACAACTTGGCCAGCAAGCCGGCGGTCTCGATCTTCTGCAGGTCGAGCTGGAACGAGGCCAGGCTCTGCTGGATCTCGATGCGCACCGGGACGTGCAGGTCGTCGTTGGTGAGCCAGACCGTCACTCCGCCGGACCACTTCTTCCCGCCCGGGGCGTCCACGATGTGAAAGGCGCGCGCCGTGACCTGCTTGCCCTCGATCACGAACGGCTTCTGCACTCCCGGCTTGAAGATCACCGGGTACTCGCGGCCGTCGCTGTAGATCGTGGTCTGCGTCGGACTGGTCAGCGTGCGGGCGTTCTGGCGAAGGTAATAGATGGCCGTGAGGATGTCGCGATACTCGCCGTCGGCCGCGGGCAGCTTCTTGACCCGGTTCTCCACTTCTTCCGGCGTCTGCTTGCGGATGCGGGCCAGGCCCTTCACGTAGTCGAAGATCGTCCGTTCCGTGCGGGACTTGCTGCCCCACGCATAGCCGTGCTCGGTCACGAGCGTCTTGCCGCGCTCATCCATCTGCGATGCGTACGCGTAAAAGCCGCCCTGCTTGCCGTTCGGAGCGGTGATCAACAGCTCGCTGTGAATCGTCTCGCCGAAACTCGTCCGCAGATTGCCCACTCCGCTGGTGGGAAACATGAGACCGGCGAGGAGGCGCACGCCACCTTTGAGCCGCCAGGAGTAGCGGAACTCTTCGACGCTGCCGGACTCTCCGGCGAAGGCGCTGGCGGACACGACCATGGTCAGAGCGACGAGGGCTATCTTACGAATAACTTTCATGGATGCGTTCTCCAACACCGCTTCTGGGACGGTTTATTCACCGCTGAGGTTCCATGGCCGTCAGGAACTGCTCCACCTCTTCGATGACGTAGTCGGGCGTCGATGAGCCCGCCGTGACGCCGACCAGCCCCGCTCCCTGCAGCCAGGACGGATCGATGTCCGCGGCTCCCTGGATCAGGTAGGCACGCTTCCCTTCGCGGCAGATCTCCCAGAGGTGCTTGGTGTTCGCGCTCTCTTTGCCGCCGATGACGATGATGACGTCGACCTCCGGATCCTGCGCCAGCACGCGCGCCGCATCCTGGTTCTCCTTGGTCGCATAGCAGATCGTGTCGCCCCGCTGCACGCGCGCCGCACGGCGCTCGATGGCCTGCGCCACGTCCTCGAACTCATCCGCGTTCAAGGTGGTCTGGTAGAACACCATCACCTTCTCGTACGCCGACCAGTCGATGGTCTCGGCTTCCGCGATCTTGGAGACGATGTGATACCGCTGCGGATCGAGATCGTGCGTGTACCCGATCACCTCGCGATGCTTCGGGTCTCCGATGAACACCAGGTGGTAGCCGTCCAGGAGGGCCTTGGAGGCCTCGTGATGAATGTCGTAGACGAACTTGCACGTGGTGTCGAGGACGTCCAGGCCACGGTTCTTCGCCGCATCGTGAAACGAGGGCGGCACTCCGTGCGCGGAGAAGACGATGGTCGGCTCTTCGACGGAGGCGATGTCATGGATGGTGCGCACGCCCAGCCGCTCCATCTCCTCGACCACACGCTCGTTGTGCACCACTTGCCCCAGGATGGCCCCCCGCCCGCCCTTGGCCGCGAACCGCTTGACCTTCAAATCAGCGATGCGCACCCCGGAACAGAAGCCGTATTTTGCCGCCCGTTTCACGTTCATCGCGATCCGTAACCCTCCCCCTTTCGCGAACATTCTGGGTCGGTTGGCGGTTGGCGGTTGGCGGTTGGCGGG
>JBDTOZ010000609.1:0-9780 GCA_039932995.1 Acidobacteriota bacterium
GCAGACGGCTCGCCGCCGCCGCAAAGCACCCACGATTTCAGCCTGGACACGACACTCGAGTTGCGCCATCCTTTCATTTCATGCGCGGACGCGGGAACGCGTCCGCGCTCGCCGATGTGGAGAGGGATGGTGGCCGCCATTGAGGGGAACGCGTCGTGAGTCACGTCTCCGCAGCCCGATCCGGGCTGCACTCTGCGTCGCTTCGCTGCTCTGCGCGGTCACGCTCCGGGCGCAGTCGATCGACACCCGGGCCGGGGGCGGGACGACCGCCGTCGAGGGTCGTCCGGCGACGTCCGTGCTCCTCTCTTCCGTGAGAGGGCTGGCCGTCGATTCCGGCGGCAATCTGTACATCGCGGATCAGGACACCAACACCGTCTACCGCGTCTCCGCCGCGGACGGGATCATCGCCACCTTCGCCGGAAACGGCGGCGGGACCTTCACCGGCGACGGCGGACCGGCCCGCCAGGCAGGCCTCAAGGGGCCGCGCGGCATCCAGTTCGACAACGCCGGCAATCTGTACATCGCCGATCACGACAACGGCCGTGTGCGTCGCGTGGCCGCCGGGACGGGCATCATCACCACCGTGGCCGGCAGCGGGATCGATCCCAACGGCGGGAGCAACGGCGACAATGGCCCGGCCACGTCCGCGTTCCTGCGCGGCCCCGGCTCCGTGGCCTGGCACCAGGGCAGTCTCTACATCGGGGATGACGGCTACGCCGAGAACAACGTCCGCAAGGTCGACGGGCAAGGCGTCATCACCACCGTGGCCGGCAAGGGCGGCACGCCCGAGTTCTCCGGCGACGGCGGCCCGGCCAAGGACGCCGGCTTCAGGACGCTGCTCGCGGTGGCGCTCGATGCGGCCGGGAATCTCTACATCGCCGATGCGGAGAACAGCCGCGTGCGGCGCGTCGACGCCATCACGAAGATCATCACCACGGTGATCGGCGGCGGAAGCCCGGCCGATGAAGTGGGCGACGGCGGACTGGGAACGGACGCCGCGCTCGTGCTTCCCACCGCGCTGGCCTTCGACGCCGCGGGCAAGCTCTACGTGACCGACGCCTATCACCGCTACGGTCTGGTGCGGCGCTGGGATCCGATCACGAAGATCGTCGACACCGTGGCCGGCAACGGCACGTATGGCGGCGGCGATGGTCAGGTGGCCACCGCGGCCGGACTCTACGCGCCGCTGGCCCTGGCCTTTGACGCCGCGCAGAACCTCTACGTACACGACGGCGCCAACGGAACGGTGCGCCGCGTGAACGCCACCACGCGCATCATCCAGACCGTCGCCGGCGGAGGATCGTTCATCGGCGACGGTCTCCTGGCCACCTCGGCCATCCTGCAGCAGCCTCTCGGCATCGCCCTCGACCGCAACGGCAATCTGCTCATCGCCGATACCGCGCACTCTCTGGTGCGGAAGGTCGATGCCGCCAGCGGCGTGATCTCCACGTTCGCGGGGATCCTCAATCAATGCTGCAGCGCCGAGGTCACGCCGGGAGCGGCGGCCACGGACACGCAGATCGGCTTTCCCGTCGATGTGGCGGTGGACGCGGGCGGCAACGCCTACCTGGCCGATCCGAACCGCGAGCGCGTGTTGCGCGTCGACACCGCGGGCAAGATCACGGTCTATGCCGGCGGCGGCAGTCCGGGCGACGACACCGGCGACGACGGTCCCGCCACGGCTGCGCGCATCATCCCGCTGGCCCTGGCCTTCGATCCCGCGGGGAACCTGCTGATCGTCGATCACGCCTACGGAGGTCCTCATCGCATCCGCAAGGTGAATGCGCAAACCGGGCAGATCTCGACGATCGCCGGCGGAAAAGAGGCCGGCTTCTCCGGCGATGGCGCGGCGGCCACAGCCGCGCTGCTGGACACGCCGCAAGGAATCGGCGTCGATCGCGCCGGCAACATCTTCATCGCCGACGATGGGAACGGCGCCATCCGCCGCATCGACGCCGGGACGGGAATCATCACCACGTATGCGGGCCGCGGAAATCCGGCGGACGGTGTGGGCGACAACCAGGTGGCCACCGCGGCCGTGATCGATCCGAAGCACCTCACCATCGACCGGCGCAATGACGACCTCTACGTGGCCGACCTGAGCGGTCACCGCCTGCGCCGGATCGACGCGCGAACGCAGGTCATCACCACCATCGCCGGAACCGGAACCGCCGATTTCTCCGGCGACAACGGCGCCGCATCCGCCGCCGCACTCAACTTCGGCTACGAGCTTTCGGGCGTGGTCGTGGACGGCATCGGCCGCGTGTTCGTCGCGGACTCGAAGAACAACCGCATCCGCGTGGTCAACGCCTGCACCACCGTCTCCGCGGCCACGCTGGCCCAACCGCTCGAAGGAGCGCTGACCTCGACCGCGCCGCGCCTGGTGTGGCAGAGCGCGATCTCCGGAGATCCCGCGCTGCGCTACGACGTCTACGTGTCGACCGATCCCGCGGCCACCACGCTCTTCGCCGCCGACGTGACCTCTCCCTCGCTGACGTTGTCCAATCTGCGGAGTGGCACGAAGTACTACTGGCGTGTCGTCACCCGCGGCGACCGCTTCTGCCCGACCGTCTCCACCTCGGCCTCCGCAATCCGCTCCTTCACCACCACGGCGGGATGCGACGCGCCGGCCTCCTTCAACCTCCTCTCGCCGGACGACCACGGCGCGCTCGCAGCACCAACCGCGCAACTGACGTGGTCTGCCGCCGCGGGCACCGGCAGCTACGACGTGCTCCTCGGCACAACGAACCCGCCGCCATTCGCGGCCTCCACGGGCGCCACTTCCTTTACCGCGACCGATCTCGCTCCAGGCACGACGTACTACTGGAGTGTCGTGGCCCGCGGCTCGTGCGATCGCGAGAAGAAGACGGCCACGCCCGTGCGTACGTTCCAGACCGCGGGCAGTTGTCCCGCCCCCGCCCCCTTCGCGCTGACGGCCCCGGCCGCGGGCGCGACCGGCGTCTCCGTGGAGACGACGCTGGAGTGGACGGCCTCCGCGAACGCCACCAGTTACGACCTCTACCTCGGCACCAGCGCGCAGCCTCCCGTGTTTCTCCTCGCCCGCACGACCAACAGCGTCCGCGTGTCGGGCCTCACGCCGGGCGTGCAGTACTTCTGGCGCGTCATCGCCAACGTGGCCTGCGACGCCTCGCGCAGCGTGGCCACTCCGGTCTCGAGCTTCACCATCCGCGGCGCGTGCAAACCCGCGGGCGCGACCGCGTTCGCCTTCACGCCATCCACGCCCCTCGCCGTCGGACAGACGTACGTCGTGACGTGGAACGCGGCCGCGGATCTCGCAGCCGACGGCTACTACGCCGTGGAGCGTTCGGCCACGAGCACCTTCGCCACGATCCTGGACACGCAGACCACGGCCGGAACTTCCGCCTCGTTCGTGGCCGGCGCGACGGGGACGATCCACCACCGCGTGCGCGCCATCAATCCCTGCGATCCAACCAGCATCGCCTCGCCTTCGCGCGCGGTCACCGTGATCGCCGCTCCGCCGAACGTGACCTTCACCGTGCAGCCGCAGGCCGTCGTCACGGCGCTCGGCGAGCGGCTGGAGGAAAAGCGCGGTCGCTTCGTCCTCGAGAACATCGGCAACGAGACCGTGTCCGTGCTCATCGGACGTCAGGAAGTGGACTCGGTGCCGTTCTTCACGATCCGCGATCCGCTCGGCGGCGACGCCTCGATTCTGGAGCTGGCTCCCCGCCAGCCGAAAGAGCTGGAGCTGCGCTTCTCCGGCCCGCGCAACGACGTGGCCGGCTCCTATCAGGGCATCGTCTTCCTGGCCTCCCTCGGCAAGAGCCTGGCCATCACGCCGTACGCCTTCGTCAACCTGCGCGTCGGCGGCGGCGACAGCGCCGTCCCGCAGTTCCGCGTCAACGGCACACTCACGGGATACGCGTTCTTCCCCGGCTACTCCGGCGACGACGCGGCACGCCCGCCGATCGAGGTCGAGATCCACAACCCCGGTGGCACGCCGATGGAGCTGGGCAGCGAGATCGGACCGGAGCTCTGGCTCGTCCCCGAATCGGGCTGGAACGCCACGGCCATTCCTCCCGGCGGCACGCGCACCGTGCGCCTCTTCACGCGCCGCAATCGCGCGCCGAACGGTTCGGCGCTGCCTCGCTACACGTACTGGCGCGTGCGCACGAGAAACGGGCAGACCGCACGGCTCCTGGTGCAAGACAACGACGTACGCCCGACCGGTGCCGGACGCGGCGCCGCACTCGACGCCACCAGCCGGTCGCTCATCGTGTCGGAGGTCGAGAGCCGTCCGGCCGGACGCTCCACGCTGCGTCTCAGCAATGTGGGATCGGAGCTCGTGCAGGTGGAGCTGTTCTTCACGCCGCAGGGCGCCGACGGCTTCGACGCCGCTCGTGTGAAGCGCGCCTCGATCACCATCCCCGCGAACGACGTCGTGGCGCTGAGCGATCCACTCGTGCAGTTGTGGGATCTCCCCACTCCGGCCCTGGGGCAGATCGAAGTGCGGACCGACCCTTCGCGCATCGGCCTCTTGGGCGTGCGCTCCGACGTGGTCAAGAGCGCGAGCGGCGGCGGCGAGTTCGGCTCCACCAGCGGCGTTCATCTCCGCGGCGAAGGAGCCTCGATCGGCAGCGACCATGTGCTCCCCGGCGTGACCTCGGACGCGCGCACGCGGCCGGTGCTCGTCCTGGCAGAGACCAGCGGCGTCGACCGCGCCACGGTGCGCATCACGCTCGACGACAAGGACGGCAACCGCAAGGGTCAGCGAACCGAGGAGCTCGCGCGCTATGGGATGATCGAGCTCGACGAGATCGCCACGCTCCTCGGCGGCGCGAGCGGCGACGGTGCGCGCATCGGCATCGAGGTGACCGCGGGCGGCGGCTCGGTGATCGGCGTGGTCAAGCTCATCGACCGCGTCACCGGCGGAGGGGCCATCCTCATCAGCGCGCAGGCCGTGCAACCGGCGACGACGAACCTGCGCGGAGTGCGCACGGATGCTGTGGACTCCCGCAGCTACTTCCTCCCCGCCGTCGTCAACACCCCCGCAAACAGTTCGACGCCGGCGTTGCAATCGACGATCGGTCTCGCGGCCGTGCGCGGAGCAGCCTCCTTCACCCTCACCTATCGCGACGCCACGCAGACGCGCACCGCCACGACCAACGTCGCCACGGGGAGAACCGTGCAATATGCCAACGTGCTGGTCGAGCTGCTCGGCCTGTCCGTCGGAACCGCGAGCGAAGGCACGCTGCTCATCGAGACCAACGCCAACGGGCGCGTTTACGGAAGACTGACCTCCACCGGCGCGGGAGCGTTGGCCTCTGTCTCTCAGGACCTGACCATCATCGGCAGCGACTCGGAGCTCATCACGTCGCAGGACTCGCAGCGTCCGATCTACCTGGACGGACTATCGCAATCGACCGACGCCACCGGCGGCACCCGCTGGTCGCTCTGGCTCAATGAACTGAAGGGAAACTCGGGCAACGTGGTGGTGCGGCTCTACGAAGCCGGCAACCGCAATGTGCCCATCGCGGAGAAGCGCTTCGCGATCACGCCGTTCCGGACACTCGCGCTCGATGACCTCTTCTCCGCGATGGAGCTGACCACCGTCGATCGCAACAAAGACCGCGCGAACATGCTCCTCTCCGTGATGTACGCCGACGGCGCAGCGGCCGTGGCCGCCATCGCCCGCTCCCTGGACCGCTTCTCCCTCTCCACCCGCGCCTTCGCCCTCGCCCCCGCCGGCCTCGCACCGCTGGACCTGGGAAAAGTCACCGTCGTCCCCCCCGAGCCCCTCCACTTCCCCCGCCGTCGCGCCATGCGTCCCTGATCGCGACGAAAACAATTGCTGGTCATGTCCGCGATTCCGGCGAGCTTCGGCATCGGACAGGGGAACGTGTGCGGGCTCGACATCCATTCGCCTCGTCCCCCCGACTGGCGCGTCAAACGACCTGGTGCCAGGGGACGGCGAGCACTCCGTCCGCGAGCCATTCGGAGAGGAACGGCTCCGAGCGCACGAGCGTGCTCTTTCCGGTCTGGCGAGCGCCCATGATCCGACCTCCGGAGATACATCTGCTGCACGCTCAATGATTTGCGTGGCGAGGCGGCCGACGTAGGTACGATCGTTCACGTCGTGGACGATTATCGTCCATCGCGTCAAATGGTGGAGTCACCGGTGCCTCTCGAGATGAGCCTCATCTTTCAGCCTCTCGGTCCGGCGACGGTGACTGAGAACGCCCGGGCGCGACCGGCGACGTTGCAACCGCCCGAGGCGTTGCGGTAGGAATGGCCGGTGCGCAATGTCTACATCCTGACCGCTCTCTGGACGCTCGACACCTACATCCCGCGATTCGGAACCAACGCCACGTACGCGCTGGGCGATCTGACCGTGACCGAGCGCTACCAGTTGCTGGCGCGCGTCGTGGAGCAGGCCTGGGTCTACCTGGCCAAACATCTCATCGAAGGCGTGGACCGCGTGATGGAAGAGAACGCGGTCTGGCTCTTTCTGTTCGTGGCGCCTGAGTATTACTTCTCACGCTCGGGCAATGCACACGCGATCTCTGAAACGGAGAAGCGCAATCTGGTCGGCCGGCTGGCGACACTGAGCGGCCAGTACACCAATCTCATCCTCGTGCCGGGCTCGATCGCCTGGAAGAAGCCCACCGTCCGGCCCGACCTGGAAATGCTGAAGAAAGACGCCAGAACCGGGCTGCGCACCGGCTCCGCCAAGTCGAAGTCCCGGCTGGAGAAGTTCGACGAACAGGTCAAGACCAGCGTGCGCAACGAACTGGCCCTCATCGAGAGTGTCATCGATCGCGAGATCGAAGAAGTGCTGGCCGACCCCTGGATGAAGCTCTCGGAAAAGAAGCGCGTGTCCTCGCGCGAGTTCCGCTACGAGAAGCGCGAGGCGCTGGCCAAGAAGGCCCTGGACCGGCTCAAGACCGAACAACTGCAGATGACCACGAACACGAACACCGCTCCGGAGAAATGCTTCCTGGCGCGCAACACCGCGTATGCGTTTTACGGCGGCCGGGAGGTGGCGCGCTACCACAAGCGCAGCAACTACTATGAAGTGCGCGTGGACGAATCCGACGGCGGCTACGTGATGTTCGAGCCGGGCGGCGGTCCGGACGGCAGCGGGGATCTGTTCGAGATCGACGGCGTGAAGTTCGGCATCGAGATCTGCTTCGATCACAGCCTCGGCTTTCTCTCAGGGTTCTCCACGAAGAAGCCTCACGTGCAGATCGTCATGTCCGCCGCGGTGAAGCTGGTGGAGAAGCACGTATTCGTGCCGCCGGACTGCTTCATCGTGCACGCCAGCTCCGAGGCCACCGACACCCTGGCGTACTGCAACACCCGTTCGAAGGTCGAGAAGCTGGGCATGCTCGACGACCCCGCGGAACGGGGAACGCTCCGCTACGCCGTGCTGCCGTTCCAGATCGAGCAACCGCGGCTGCTGACCCTCGAAGACTTCATCGAGAACAAGTAGAAGGAAGTCCCGCCCGTCGAGCTGGCTCGACAGTAGCGCCAGATTCCATTGCTTGCGACGGCTCTCCTCACCGCACGAAGCGAATCTGCTCCAGCATGCCCAGCGGTGCCGAAGGCCTGCCGTCGTCGACGCTCTCTTCATCGCCGGTCAGAGGATCGACCGCGGAGAGCTCCCCGAAGGTGATGCCGCTGCGCTCCTCGATCGAGCGGATCGATACCTGCGTGGCCACGCCCAGTTGTGGCGAGGTGAAGGCTCCGAAGACGAACTCCTCCTCCGGCTGGAGACTCTTCTCCTGGTTCATCTCGTAGCCGGTCGCACACAGCTCGCCGGTCTCGTCGTGGATGAAGGCGATGATCTTCCAGAACGCCAGCGGGATGCGCACCCCGTACATCGTCGGATCGCCGTCGTCGAAGTAGGGTCCCGTGAAGACCGAGATCTTCATGTCGTCTTCCCGGGCGTGACTCAGGGCGTAGTCCTCGAGGGCCAGCCAGATCGGGGCATTGAAAGCCTGCATCTGCGGTGTGGTGTTCGTGACGTGCATCGAGTCTTCATTGCCGCGCTTGGCCGTCTTCGTGTTGCCCCAGGCCGGATCTTCGCGGCGGGTCATGTGGCCGCGGCTGAACTTCGGCGGAGCGCCGTAGCACTCGTTCATGATCTGCTGCGTCTTCGGCAGGCGCGGATCCCACTTCCACCCCACGCGCGGAGTCTTCTTGGACAGGTTGCCGTCGATGTTCACGGCGCTGAAGAAACACATCCGGCGACTGCGGCTCAGCACCACGGAGTAGTGCTCATAGCGGAGCACGGTGTCGGACTGGCCGTCGCTGGTGATCTCGAGGACGTCGTCCGCGTCGCGGTCCACCGACGGAAGTTCGACCGCCGCACCATCGCCCAGAAAGCCGGCGTGATAGCCCTCGCGATCGCGGTAGTCGGCGGCGACGCCCTCCTCCCCGATCTCCACGTCAACATCGGAAACCGCGGGCGGCACGCGATAGCGCGGCGGCGCGATGGGACGTGCATCGGCTCGGCCGAGAGACACGGTCACCGTGAGAGGAATGGTCACGCTGGCGGTGCCGAGGTCGTGGACCGCCTTTCCCGTCTTCACTCGCGGCACGACCGCGGACGGTTTTCTCCCGGACGGTGTCTCCGGACGCGTGCGACCGGCACGAACGTTGGCCAGCAACTTCTTCACGACGTCGGAGCGGACCGCGTAATTGGTGGCCAGGAAACTGCCGCTGAAGTGAAGGCCCACCGCCTTGCCGCTGTCGAGGTCGAAGACGACGGAGCCGGAGTTGCCGCCCAGGGTCGTGCAGTTGTGAAGCAGCCGGGTCGGCTCGACGCGGGTGATCCCGCCGGGCGCAAGGCGCTTCTTGTTGTAGATGCGTCCGAAGATGTGCTCCATCAGATCGGGCTCGGGGATCCGGCTGTCGTAGGCCGGATAGCCGATCGTGGCCACGTTCTCGGTCACCACCACCTCCGTCGACAGCTCGATCGGCTTGGCCAGACGAGTGTCCCCGGAGGTCACCTCCACTTCAAAAAATGAGAGGTCCGGCCCCGGCTCCTCTTCGATGTGGAGCGGCTTGACGATTTTGAAGACCAGTTGATTGGCGTTGTCGATTTCCTGGATGAAGTCCACGGCCGCGCTGATCGGACCGTCGTTCCCCATGCGGAAGCTGAGCCCTTTGCCCTTGCGGAGGGCGAACTCGTTCGCCACGTGGCGGTTCGTGACCAGAAGGTTGTCGGCCACGAGCCAGCCCGTGCCCACCCAATCCAGGCGGCCGCCCTGGAGCTCGATGCGCCCCACGGCACGGATGGCGCCGTCCAGCAGGGGCTTGGCCTTCGTCAGCCGCGCCGCCCAAATCTCGCTGTCCGCCTGGTCGATGAACACCATGCGGGTCTCGTTGTTCAGAATGCTGAGCACCGGCCGTTGCCGTCGCAAGACGATGCTTTCCTCGTTGATGGCCTGCTCGACGATTTCCGGAGAGGTTGGAGCCTCCATCACCTCCAGGTTCACGAGGTCGGCGCTCTCTTCCCTCAGTTCCTTGTCGTTTCCCTGCACCCAGTCATTGAAACGACGCAAACGGGCAAGCTTCTCTTCGACGGTGCTCATGTCGGAACCTCCGCTTTTTCAGCGCACTCGAGGACTGCCGTAGAGAATGCCACGTCCCGACCGGAAAGTGCAGCTTCCTCCGGATTGAGCCCGGGGCGCACTTCGCGGCGACGCAGCTCCACTGCGTGTACTCCAACATGTGGGAGGGACTGGGGAAGAGGATTCCCCGGCACGGCACGGCCGACGGGTCTGGTTGGCCTAG
>JBDTOZ010000610.1:0-14657 GCA_039932995.1 Acidobacteriota bacterium
GGAAGCGGGCCACATGGCGATTGTACGGAGAGTGGGGGCCGGAGTTGCTTTTCCCCGTCTGCCGGGCCGCCAGTCGGGATTGAGGATTGAGGATTGAGGATTGAGGATTGAGGATTGAGGATTGGGGATTGGGAGCTGCGATCAGGCCCGCACCGCTGGACTCGACGAGAGTTACACTCGCTCGGTGCGCCGCTGGCTCATCCTCGTCCTCCTCGTCGCGGGAGCCTCGTCCGCCCAGGAGCTTCCGTTCACGCACTTCACGGCCGATTCGATGCTGCCGTCGGCCAGCGTCCAGAAAGTCATTCAGGACCGGCAGGGCTACATCTGGCTGGCTTTCTATTCGACGGGGATCGCGCGTTACGACGGGCATGCCATGGAGCGTTACGGCCTCGGTGACGGAATCGGCGATCCGACCGTGCGGGAGTTGGTCATCGATCGCTCGGGCCGGTTGTGGGTCGGCTCCGAGGCAGGACTGGCCGTCTCCGAGAAAGCGCTGGCGGCATACGGGCCGGGGACGCGCGCACGCTTCGTCTCGCAGTCCGGCGGCGTGACGCTGACGCGATCGCGCATGCGCCGCAACTGCGTGGTGGCGGCCCCGGACGGCTGGGTGTGGGTGGGGACGCAAGGGCAGATCCTTCGTTATCGCTTTGGACCGAACGATCGACTGGAGACCGGCACGATCGATCTGGCGGCGATCGAGGCATCTGCCGCGGCCATGGCCATGTTCGTCCGCCGCGACGGCTCGGTCGTCACCAGCCTGGTCGACGGATCGATCCTCTCCTTCGACGGCAATGGCAAGGGCCGCGTGATCGCGCACGCTCCTGCGGCCGCGGGCGCATTCGCGGAAATGCCGGACGGCACTCTGCTCGTGGGAACCATCGATGGCTCGCTGTTGAGACTCGAGGCGGGCGGGTTGCGCCTGATCAGCCATGAACTGTCGGATCGCATCGTCGCGCTCCTGGTCACGCGGAGCGGCGAGCTCTGGGCGGCCAGCCTGGGCAGCGGCGCCCTGCGCATCGATCTGGCCAATCCGTCGCGGCGCATGTTGATCACCCGGGCGAACGGACTCATCACCGAGACTCTCTGGACCCTCTTCGAGGATCGGGAAGAGAACCTCTGGTTTGGACAGAACGGCGGCGTGTCGCGACTGCGCAAGGGGTACCGCGCCTTCCAGTCGTGGACCGCGCGCACGCGGCCGGCGCTGCCCGATCCCAGCACCTTCGTGGCCCTTCCGCTCGCCGGCGAGCTCTGGGTGGGGACCGGCAATGGTGTGGCCATTCTCCGTGGTGGAACCTTGACCACCCTCACGGTCGACCATGGGCTGCATTCGAATCAGGTGTATGCGCTGGCCCGTGATGAGGAGGGGCGCATCTGGATCGGCACGGCCGCGGGAGTGAGCTCGGTGGCCCCCGGACAACGCGTGGCCACACCGCTGGGGATGGACACCACCTACGCGATCTACCCTTACGGATCGACGGTCTGCTTCGCCGGAAGCTGGGGCGCGGGATGTCTGATCGGAGGGGCTTGGTTCCGCTTCGGCACGGCCGAGGGATTGTCCCCCGCCGGTGCAACGAGCATGGCCTTCGATGGGGAGGGGCATCTCTGGATCGGAACCATCGACCGGGGTGTCGTACGCTCCACCACTCCGCTTCTCACCGCACCCCAGCAGGTCCATTTCGCCCCGGTCTGGACCACCGCGAACGGCGCGCCCACCGATGCCATCCGGTCGTTGCTCTATCGCGATGGCCGAGTGTGGGTCGGCACGGGGACCGGTCTGGCGGTCCTGTCGGCCAACGCGCCGTTCTCCGCCCGTCCCGTGTTCGAGGGAGCTCCTGCCATCGGCCTCAGTCCAACCCGGGACGGCAAACGGCTTTGGGTCAGTAACAACGCGGGTTTGGCCGAAGTGGACATGCAGTCTCTGCGGGTGGTTTCCACCGTGAGCAAAGCCGACGGTCTGCTCGACGACGAAGCGTGGGCCTATGGCCCGCTCTCCACGGATACGGCGGGGCGAATTTACTTCAGCACGCCGCGCGGACTCTGCATCTTTGATCCGTCGCTGCGGCAGCGGAACGCGGTGGCGCCGCATGTCGTGGTCCGCCGGGTGGAGCGATCCGAGGAGAACGAGATCGCGCTCGAGTACGCGGCGCTGAGCTTCAGGGACGAGGAACGGGTCCGGTACCGCACACGCCTGGCCGGGTTCGACCGTGACTGGTCGGGCGAGACACCCGACGTGAAGATCCGCTACACGAACCTGCCGGCCTTTCTCTTCGCCCGTTCGTATACGTTCGAGGTGATGGCCCGCAACGCCGACGGCGTCTGGTCCGCTCCGGCGTCGTATCGCTTCACGGTCATGCCCTCCTGGTGGTTCCGCTGGTGGGCGGCGCTGGCGGCAGTTCTGGCCCTCCTTGGCGCGCTCTGGTCGCTCAACCGCTGGCGCACGCGCAAACTGGAGCGCGAGAACCGCAGGCTCGAAGACCTCGTTCTGGTACGCACGGAAGAGATCCGCGCCAAGGCGCTCGAGCTCGAGACCGTGGACCGCATCGTCGAAGTCATCAATCGCGAAGTGGGATTGGAGAACGTGCTCGACAGCATCCTCGAACAGAGCATGCATCTCTTTCCCGGGGCGGAAAAGGGAGTCTTCCTCATGTTCGACCACGAGTCGCGGCGCACGGAAGTGGTCAGCGCCAGCGGCTATGAGCCGGACGTCTTCCGGGGGATGTCGCTGTCGCCGGAAGAAGCGATGAGCCGCTACTCCGAACGGGCCGAGCAGATCGGCGAAGGCGTCTACCTCATCAAGTCCGACGACTTCCGCCATCTCGCCGCCGCGGAGAAGACCCGCCATCTGCCGGTGCCCAAGGCGATGCTGGCCATGGAGGTGATGCTGGGAGGGAGGATGGAAGGGTTTCTCATCCTCGACAACTTCACGGACGAGAACGCCTTCGGCCGGTCCGATCTCCAGAAGCTCTCGCGCGTCCGCGAGCACGCCGTCTCCGCGATCGGCAAGGCCCGCATCCTGCGCGAGCTGGAGATCAAGAACGAGCAGGCCGAAGAGGCCAATCGCGCCAAGAGCATCTTCCTGGCGAACATGAGCCACGAGCTGCGCACGCCCATGAACGCCATCATCGGGTTCTCCGAGATTCTCGTGGAACGGCTGCAGGAGCGGGTGGAACCAAAGTACACCGGGTTCCTGCGCTCGATCCTCCAGTCGGGGCAGCACCTGCTGGCCATCATCAACGACATCCTCGACATCTCGAAGGTCGAGGCCGGCAAGATGGACATCGCCCCTGAGATCTTTCCCGTGGCGGCCGCGATCGACAGCGTGCGCCAGTTGATGAAGGGTCTTTCCACGAAGAAGAAGATCGCTCTGGAGATCGAAGTGGCCGAGGACGTGCGCGAGATCGAGACCGATCACGCCAAGTTCAAACAGATCCTCTACAACCTCATCTCCAACGCGGTGAAGTTCTCACGGCCGGGAAGCGTGGTCACGATCCGCGCACGCATCGAGGGAACGATGCTGGCGGTCTCGGTGAGCGACCAGGGCATCGGCATCGCTCCCGAGCACCAGACCGTGATCTTCGACGAGTTCCGACAGATCGATACGACCATCAGCCGCACGTACGGGGGCACCGGCCTGGGCCTGTCGCTGGTGAAGAAATTCGTCGAAGTGCAGCGCGGCCGGGTCTGGGTCGAGAGCACGCCTGGCGAAGGAAGCACGTTCACGTTCACCTTGCCGCTCCGCTTCGCGGGTCATGTCCTGGTGGTCGAAGAGGAAGACGCCGCCTTCGACACCTGCAGCGCCTATCTGCAGTCCGCGGGATACGTGGCCGTGCGTGCGCGCTCGGGGGAGGAGGCCGTGGAGAGATCGCGTGCGATCAAGCCGCGGGCCATCGTGCTCGGCGCGGAGCTGGTGCCTGAGATGCGTGCCGCGGACACTCGGGTGCCGATGATTGTGGTCGCCGGCGCGGACGACCGCGGCCCGGGCTCGGGATGCGATGCCGACGACTATTTCGTGAGGCCTGTGGAGTGGTCGCGTCTCCTGCGCCGCCTGGCCGAGATCACGGGCCGCGCCGCGGCCTGACCGGCTGCGGCGCGCGTGGCCGTCCCGCGCCCGCGGATTGCGTCAGCGGGCGCTGTCGATCTTTTCCCGATAGTGCTGCACGTCGGGAGTGATCTCGATGAAGGGGAGCGCCGCCGCCAGTTCGCGCCGGGCCGCGAGGACGTCTCCGGTCTCGAACAGAGCCACGGCGACGTAGTAACGGTAGGCTTCCTCGCCCGGCTTCAACGTACCCAGGCGGCGAAGCGCCGTGAGGGCGCTACTGAAGTCGCGGGCCCGATAGAGACCCTCACCGACGCGGATCATCGAGTTGCGATCGAGACCAGGCGCGGCCAGCAGCTCGCGATAGATGCGCCGTCCTTCTTCGAGATTCGCCGCGTTCAGGGCCCGATCCGCCGCGGCAAGCCGCGCCGGCACGTCGATGCGCGTGGTCTGGGGAGGAACGGTCTGACTCTGGGGCTGCAGGGTCGCGCGCGCCGTCTCCGGTTTCGGAGCGGCGGGAGTCGTCTTCGGCGAGGTCTTGGCCGGGGAGGGTGCTTTCGGCGGGGCGGTCGCGGGAGGCACGGGCTTCGGCGCGGTTGCCGTGACCTTCGGCTTCTGGCTGCTGCTCTGTCCCGCAGGTGTGGTCACGGGCGGAGGATCGTTGCGAACGGGCGCCTGGGTCTGCGCGGCCGGCTTCTCCGTGACTTTCGCCGGCTCGTTGCGTGGTGTCGACACCGCGGGTTTCTGCGGCTGGAGGGCCTGAGAGGTCTGTGGCTGCGGTACGGGCGCGGAGGGAGTGGGCGAGGTCGCGGCCCGGTTCGTGGCTGTCGTGTTGACGGGCGGCACGATGGCGTTGCCGTTTCGGTTCGGGACCGCGGAGTTCTGCGCGGCAGGTGCGGTGAGCGTGGCCGCGTCCGCGGGGCTGAGCAGCTTGCGTGCGGCGGCGTTGAACGCGGTTCGCATCGCTGCCGTCAGGGACAGCGTTGTGAACTTGCGCTCGATGGCTTCGGCGGCGACCACCCTCTGTGCGGCGCGGCGCGCTTCGTCCTGTTTCCCCAGCTTGTCCAAGGCCACGGTCAGGTAGATCTGAGCGGTCTCGTAGTGCTCGATCGAGTCCACCAGTCCGAATGCGGCCAGGCGCAGCGGCGTGAGGGAAGTGTCGTAGCGGCCGGCGTCGACTTCCACCCTGCCCCTTTGGAGTAGATCCATATAGAAATCCGTCGCGGTGGAGGCGAGTGCCGGGACAGATGCCAGGAGTACGGCGAAGAGCAACGTCGTCCGAAGGTATTTGCGCATGCCGATTTTTCTCAACGCCTTACGAAACAACGGCTTGCGGCTGCAAAATTCACTTGGGGCGCGGCCGTTGTTCAGGATCCTGATGAGATTCTGACACACCTCGGCCCGCCATGCGATGTGGATGCGATACCATCCCGGTTCGCCAGTGAACAAAAACGTCGTGATCGTCGGTGGTGGGCTGGCCGGATTGGCGACAGCGATCTATCTCGCCCGCGGGGGACGGCCGGTCAGTGTCTTCGAAAAACGCCGTACTCTGGGCGGCCGTGCCATCACGCAGTTGCGTCACGGCTATCGCTTCAACCTCGGCGCGCACGCGTTCTACCGCAACGGCGCCGGCGCCTCGGTGCTGCGCGAATTGGGCATTCCCATCCGCGGCTCCATCCCGAAGCCGCGGAGCATCGCCCTGGCGAACGGCGAAGAGCGCCGTCTCCCCACCGGCTGGTGGTCTCTGTTGGCGACCTCTCTTCTCAGCCTGACCGGCAAGGCCCAGTTGGGCTCCGCGCTCTGGCACATCCGTCGGTTCGGTGGCACGCAGGCGGGCTCGATGACCGTGGCCGAGTGGCTGCAGGCTCACCTCAGCGACTCCGGTGCACGGAGGACGCTGGGAGCCCTGCTCCGTCTGGTCTCGTACTCCGATCATCCCGATACCGCGGCCGCGGCGCCCGTGCTGGCGCAGATGCGCGTCGCCCTTCGCGGCGGCGTGCTCTACCTCGACGAAGGGTGGCAGCGCATCGTCGACTCGCTGCACAGCGCCGCCGTCTCCTCGGGGGTGAACTTCATCAGCAGCTCCCGCATCGTTGGCGTCGATTGCCAGGACGATCGCGTACGCGCAGTGCGTCTCGGAGGCCTCGAGCTCGACTCCGACCGCATGGACACGATGTCCCTCGCCTACCCACTGCCGCTGCCGGAACACGTGAACGGCGCGCCCCTTCCGGCCGACACCGTGGTTCTTGCGGTCGACCCCGCCACCGCGGCCGAGCTCACAGGCGAGGCTGCCGATTGGCCGGCCGCGCGACCGGTGACGGCCGCCTGTCTCGACGTGGCCCTCCGCGCGCTCCCCAATCCAAAGAAGACGTTCGCGCTCGGGATCGACGAACCGCTCTACTTCGCGGTCCATTCGGCCTGGGCGCAGCTCGCGCCGAGAGGCGGCGTGCTCATTCACACGGTGAAGTACCGGCAGCAGGAGAGCGCGACGGACATCGAGCTCGACGGGGATCGCGCCCTGCGCCGCGACACCGGCAGCGCGGCCGACGAACAGGCCCTCGAAGGACTGCTCGACCGCATGCAGCCCGGTTGGCGCGACGTCCTCGTGCACCGAAGGTTCCTCCCCTCGATGACCGTCTCCAACGCGCTGGTGACGCCCACGGCCCCCCGACCTGGCGTGGCCACGAAGGTCGGCGGTCTCTACATCGCCGGCGACTGGGTGGGCGAAGAAGGACTCTTGTCGGACGCCGCCCTCTCCAGCGCCCGCGCCGCAGCGAAGGCGATCCTCAGCACGTAGACGTCCTGCCACTCGCCAGGGCCGCGCGCGTCAGAGCCGCTTCACGTGAATCCCGCCGCCCGAGGTGCGGAGCACGAGTTTGGGGCCGCCGCCGTTGACCTGGCCGCGGAGCGACGCGTCGTCCTGCGTGCCCTGGACGGTGACCGGAACATCGGAGTCGACCCCTCCGCCGCTGGCGCGGGCGTCGAGATCCACTTTGATCGTGGGGGCCAGAGTCACGGTGAGACCGCCGCCCGAGGTGGAGAGCTTCGAGTCTCCGCGAGGCTGTTGCGAGAGACGCGCGGTGATGGAGCCTCCGGAAGTGGACGCGTCGACGCTGCCCAGAGCGTCGTCGATCCGAATGCCCCCGCCCGACGTGCGGGCCACGACATCTCCCTGCATCTGCGCGAGATGGATCGAGCCACCGGAGGTCCGGGCTTCGACCGGCCCGGCCGTGTTCCCGATGGTGATCGAGCCGCCGGACGTGTGCGCGGTGAGCCGTGTGGCCGAGCCTCCCACGATGATGCTGCCGCCGGAAGTCTTCAGTGTCGATTGGCCGGTCAGCTTGCCGGTCTTGATGCTGCCGCCGGAAGTGCGAGCCTCCACGGTGCCGCCGATGTCAGCCAGGTCGATCGGTCCGCCCGAGGTGGACACGTCCACGTTATAGATGGAGGGAACACGGATGTTCCACTGCACGTCGTAGTTGTCATTCCAGTCGAAAAAGTTCCAGTGATCGTTGTCGCTGTCACTCTTGATGACCACGTCGTTGCCGTGCTGCTCGAACGTGATCCTGTGCTCGCGGAGACGCTTCTCCCCGGCCCGCCCGTCGGCATCACGAACGACCTCGATTGCCACGCCGGTTCCGCCACTGACGATCTTGATGCCGCCGATGGCACCGTCGAGATGCAGCGTTCCGCCCGGCGCGACGTTGAAGCCTTTCCGAATGACGTCATCCGCGGAGACGCCGAAGGTGAGAAGCAGGGTGACGGCCAGGATACTCAGACGACGCATGGGACCTCCGGTGCTGGTGACTCGCGGTTACGTTGGTCGTTGCCGGTTGTCAGTTGTCAGTTGGCGGTTGACGGTTGACGGTTGGCGGGAGAGTCTCAACAATCTGCGACAGCTCGCCAGGAAGAGGTGAGGGTCTCCCGCCAACCGCCAACCGCCAACCGCCAACCAGCAACCAGCAACCAACCCTACTTACGCTCGGGATCACCAAAAGTTTGAAGTAAGATCCGCCCGCCATGACCACCGCCCCCGTTCCGATCGACGACGCGTTGTTCAAGCTGGCCATGTCTCACTTCGCCAGCGGGGTCACCATCGTCACGACCGTCGACGACGGTGTTCCGCACGGGCTGACCGTGGCCTCCTTCGCTTCCCTCTCGCTCCGTCCGCCTCTCGTGGTGATCTGCATCGAGAGCGCGACGAAGTCGCACGATGCCATCCTCAACGCGGGCATCTTCGGCGTGAGCATGCTCGGGGCGGATCAGGCCGCGATCTCGGGACGTTTCGCCTCCAAGGCCATCGAAGACCGTTTCGCGGGCATTGCCACCCGGACCGGCGTCCTGGGCGTCCCCCTCATCGAAGGAGCCATCTGCACCATCGAATGCCGCGTGCAGGATCGGCTGCCCGGAGGCGACCACACCATCTTCACCGGACAGGTCGTGGCCGCTCAGGCGAGCGAGGGCGCTCCCCTGGTCTACTTCCGTAGCGGATATCACCACCTTGCGTGACATGAGCGAAACCCTGCGCGCGACGTTCCGTCGCGTGCTGCGGCTGGAGAATCGCCGCGCGGTCATTCGTCCCGGCCGTCTGGAGCGCATCCCCAACTTCGCCTCGACCTTGCTCGGCAACACGCGTGAGGTGACGATCTACCTCCCTCCCGGCTACGACGAGAAGAACGAACGCCGCTATCCGGTGCTCTACATGCAGGATGGCCAGAACCTGTTCGACGCCCATCGCGCGTTCGTCCCGGGCAATCACTGGCATCTGCAGGAAGCGGCCGACACCGTCATCGGGGAACGCACGGCTTCGCCGATGATCATCGTCGGGGTCGATCACGCCGGTGCTGCCCGCATCGACGAGTACACCCCTGAGAAAGACCTCAGGCACAACGGAGGGGGACGCGCGCACGAGTACGGGCGGATGCTCGTCGAAGAGCTCAAGCCTTTGATCGATGAGCGCTTCCGAACGTTTCCGGACGCGGAGAACACGGCCGTGGGAGGCTCGTCTCTGGGTGGACTGGTGTCGATCTACCTGACGCTCACGTTCCCGGAGGTCTTCGGCCGCGCCGCGGTGATGTCTCCGTCGGTCTGGTGGAGTGGCCGCACCATCCTCGGCTATGCCGGCTCCTACGAGGGCCGCCCCCCGCGCATGTGGCTGGACATCGGCGGACGCGAAGGCCTCGAAGCTCTCCGCGACACGCGTGAGCTGCGCGACCGCATTCAGGAGAAGGGGTGGGACGAAGCGACGTTTCGCTACTACGAGGACCGTCGCGGCGACCACAGCGAGCGCGCCTGGGCACGGCGCGTGCGGCAGGCGCTGGAGTTTTTGTTCCCGCCGGCGTAGTTTCGCCAGCGATGTCCGCACGTGACACGCTCGGCCGGCCCCTCCACGATCTCCGGATCTCGGTGACGGACCGCTGCAACTTCCGCTGCACCTATTGCATGCCGAAGGAGGTCTTCGGGCGCGACTTCGCCTTCCTGGGCCGCGGCGAGCTGCTCACTTTCGAGGAGATTGCGCGTCTGACGCGGTTGTTCGTGCGCCAGGGTGTGGAGAAAGTACGGCTCACAGGTGGGGAGCCTTTGCTGCGTCGTGACCTGGAGAGCCTCATCGGACAGCTCGCCTCCATTGATGGACTGCTCGACATCGCTCTCACCACGAACGGTTCGCTGCTGACCGCCGCCAAGGCGCGAGACCTCCATGAAGCGGGCCTGCGCCGCATCACCGTCAGCCTCGATGCACTCGAGGACGGCACCTTCCGGGCGATGAACGACGTCGACTTCCCCGTGGCGCGCGTGCTCGAGGCCATCGACGCTGCCGCGGATGCCGGTCTGGCTCCCGTGAAGATCGACTGCGTCGTCAAGCGCGGTGTCAACGAGACGCAGATCGTCGAACTGGCCGGACATTTCCGCGGGACCGGTCACGTGGTGCGGTTCATCGAATACATGGACGTCGGCAATTCCAACGGCTGGCAGATGCGCGACGTCGTCTCCGGAGCGGAGATGCTGGCTGTGCTGCAGGGGCGATGGCCGCTCGTGCCCGCGGGGGCGCAGTATTTCGGCGAAGTGGCGGAGCGCTGGAGTTACGCGGACGGGGCAGGAGAGATCGGCATCATCACCTCGGTCACACAGCCGTTCTGCGGCAGTTGCACCCGCGCGCGACTGGCCGCCAACGGCGAGCTCTTTCTCTGCCTCTTCGCCGGCCAGGGCCACGACTTCCGCGCCCTGTTGCGCAGCAGCGCCAGTGACGACGAGATCGAAGACGCGATCGCGCGAGTCTGGCGCGGAAGGACGGACCGCTACTCCGAGGTCCGCAGCGAAGAGACGCCCTCGCTGCGCAAAGTGGAGATGTCGCACATCGGAGGCTGAAACAGAGCCTGCGGTGCACGATCACGCGGGCGGCAGGTTCGACGCAGGCTCGGTCGAATTCTCAGCGAGAGGAGCGCCGGCGTCCTCGCCGGCTGGCTCGTGGGCGTCTCGCCCATACGCGCGAACTTTGAGAAGGACGGGAGGGCGCTGCGAGGAGCCTCTGTGGAGCGGTGGACTTTAGTCCACCGGCAACCGCGGGCAGGATGCCCGCGGCTCCTTACCGGAGTGCTTTGGCGCGATGAGTCATGGTGCGCGGGCATCCCGGCTGCTCGCAGCCCGCTGCAGCCCGAACGCGATCCCGAAAGGGCTCACTTCTCCGCGGGCAGCGTGTACTCGAGATCGTACGAGTGCGTTCCGTCCGCGGCGATGTCGATGGTCATCGTGCCGGTGAGGCCCGTCAACTCGCCCGTCCCGGAATCCGGCACGACCGTGATCACGAGGTGCGGGACGCCGCGGGTCATCGTCCCGCTGTGCTGCAACGCGAAGGTTCCCTTGCGTCCCCCGAGCGTGCCGCTGATCCGTTCGACGGCGACGTAGCCGGCCGAGCCTTGCACGGGCGACATGGCCGTCAACATCTCCCCTTTCCCCGTTCCCTCGAGATCGCCAGCGAGCTTCTTGTCGAGCGACATCCGCCCCAGCGTCGTGACTCCTGCGATCTCGTCGGCGGACTGCGGCAGGACCTTCACTTCGAACGTTCCCCGGGCGTGCATCATGGCGGATCCTTCCTTTTCCGTGGTCATTCCTTCGGCCTTCGTCATCGCCACGACCGGCGCGGTCAGGAGTAAAAATGCGAGCAGTGTCCCTGCGAGCTTCATCGGCAAACTCCCTGACCGCCAGCCGATCCTGCGGCTGTGCGTCGCGGAGGATCATAGGTGCTCCCGCTCCATTCCGCGCGGACTCTCCCTCCGGTAGCGGGACGGGCCGGAACCGGCCGGCGAACGGGTGAAATCCCTACCAGGCGGAGAGAACGGTGGGTTTTCATCGGAGCTCCTTCATTCTTTACCGAGGCGTAGCTGTTTCCCGGGCGAACCTTGTCGTATAACAGCGCACATCCAAATCGGTCCCAGGGCGGAATGAAGGGGAAGTCTGCATGGACTCACTCGTCGAGATTCGTGGTGTTCACAAAGTCTACAAACGGGATTCGTTCGACGTTCCGGTGTTGAACGGCGTGAGCGTGAAGGTGCCCAAAGGCGACTTCCTGGCCCTGATGGGCCCGTCGGGCTCCGGCAAGACCACCCTCCTCAATCTCATCGCCGGCATCGACCGCCCCACGCGGGGAGAGGTCATCGTCGATGGCAAGGAGATCTCGGCCTACAGCGAGACGAAGCTGGCGGCGTGGCGCTCGGCGCACGTGGGATTCATCTTCCAGATGTACAACCTCATCCCCGTGCTGAACGCGTTCGACAACGTCGAGCTGCCGTTGTTGCTCACCCACCTCAAGAAACGGGAGCGGAGCGAGCACGTGAAGGCGGCGCTGGAGATCGTCGGACTGCCCGACCGGATGACGCACTTTCCGCGGCAGCTCTCCGGTGGGCAGGAGCAGCGCGTGGCCATCGCCCGGGCCATCGTCACCGATCCGACCATCCTGGTGGCAGACGAGCCGACCGGAGACCTCGATGCGAAGTCGGCGCACGAGATCCTCGACTTGCTGCAGCAACTGAATGCCGACTACCACAAGACCATCGTGATGGTGACGCACGACCCGAAGGCCGCGGACCGCGCCAAGCGGATCCTGCACCTCGACAAGGGGGTGCTCGTGGAGTCGGAGGAGGACCAGGCCCGGCGGGTCGTTCCGATGCGGAGTGACGCTTGAAGTTCGCCAAGCTGATCCGGCGCAATCTCTTCCGCAACAAGTTGCGGACCGTGCTGACCCTCTTCCTGATGGGGGCCATCTTCTTCTTCGTCTCCACGATGCTGTCCATCCTGGAGAACTTCGAGGCGGCTTCGAACTCGGGCGAAGGGCAGAACCGGCTGGGTGTGCAGTCGGCGATCTCGCTCGCCAATCCTCTCCCGCTCAGCCACGAAGAGAAGATCGCCAGGCTTCCCGGGATCGTGGCCGTGGCCAAGCTGCAATGGGTGGGCGCTTATTACAAGGAGCAGAAGAACTTCTTCGCGAACTTCGCCGTCGATCACGACAAGATGGAAGTGGTGTGGGACGACTACGCCACGCCGAAGGATCAGCTCGAAGCTTTCAAGGCGGACCGGCGTGGCGCGATCGTGGGCGCGGAGCTGGCCCGCCGGTACAACTGGAAAGTGGGCGACCGGGTGGTCCTGACCGGACAGATCTTTCCCTTCAACCCGGAGCTGACCATCCGCGGGATCTACCACCACAAGTTCGACACGTCCTCTCTCTTTTTCCACTTCGATTACTTCCATGAAGCGACCAAGGACATCACCGGGGGCATGGCCGGCACGTACTGGGTGCGGGTGAAAGATCCGAAGGACATGGCCCGCATCAGCCAGCAGATCGACGACATGTTCAAGAACTCCGAGTATCCGACCGAGACGTACACGGAGAAGGAGTTCCAGCAGCAGTTCATGGCCATGATCGGCAACATCAAGCTGCTCTTCACCGCGGTGTCTCTCTGTTCGATCTTCATGGTGGTGCTGCTGGCCGCCATCACCATGAGCATGGCCGCGCGCGAGCGCGTGACCGAGGTGGCGGTGCTCAAGGCCATCGGCTTCAGGAGCGGCACGATCCTCAAGCTGATGCTGATCGAGTTCGTGACCCTCGGCTTTCTGGGCGGCGCGCTGGGAACGTTCGGCGCGAAGTTCATCTATCGGTTCGTGAACATGACCGAGATCACCCAGGGGTTCCTGGTCGCCTTCGGGGTCAACACGAAGACGATCGTGACCTGCCTGACGGCCGCGGTGATCGTCGGTTTCCTGGCCGGCGGACTGCCGGCGCTCCGCTCGGCCCGGCTCTCGGTCGTCGACGGTCTGCGAAAGGTGTGGTGACGAATGGCCATCCCCATCAAGTACAACATCGGCAATCTGATGAGCCGCAAGGCCTCGGCGGTGATGACCATTCTCGGCATCGGCATCGTCATCGCCGTCATGGTGGCCATGCTGGCCCTCTACAACGGCGTGAATCAGGCCCTGGTCTCGTCGGGCTCGAAAGACAACCTGATGGTCCTGCGCGAAGGGGCGCAGACCGAGTCCACGAGCTGGGTCTCCCGCGACAAGTTCCGGATCCTCCGCGCCCTGCCGGGCATCGAGCGGAACGCGCAGGGACAGCCGCTCGTCTCGCCCGAGCTGGTGATCGTGTTCAAGCTGCCCCGTCGCGACAATCCGACCGGCTCGAACGTGAACGTGCGCGGCGTCACTCCGAACGCGCTGGCCCTGCGACCGTACATCCACATGGTGGAAGGTCGCATGTTCCGTTCGGGAGTCAACGAGGTGATCGTCTCCCGCCGCATGCAGAAGCGCTTTCTGAACATGGACCTCGGCAACACCTTCCAGTCCGGGACGTACCGCTGGACCGTGGTGGGCATCTTCGACGCGAAAGAGACCAGCTTCGACTCCGAGGTCTGGGCCGACGTCGAGACGCTCGGCGCCGCGCAGAAGCGTCCCGAGTACTCCTCTGTGCTCATGAAGCCACTCGATCAGCGCAACTTCCGCGAAATCGCCGACACCGTCCAGAGCGACACCCGCCTCAAGCTCCAGGTCAAGAGCGAGCAGAAGTACTACGAAGATCAGACCAGCGGGCTGCTGGGGATCAAGATCCTGGTCACCATCGTGGCCTTCTTCATGGTCCTCGGTGCCACCCTCGGCGCGATGAACACCATGTTCTCGGCCGTGGCCTCACGCAAACGGGAGCTGGCCACGATGCGCGCTCTCGGCTTCAAGAGACGCGACATCCTGCTCTCCATTGCGCTCGAGGCCTTGGTGGTCAGCGGCCTGGCCGGTGTCGTGGGCGTGATTCTGGCGTTGCCCGTGAACGGGATCGCCACCGGCACCGCAAACTTCGTGACGTTCTCCGAGGTGGCCTTCAACTTCAACATCTCCCCCTCGGTGGCCTTGCTGGCTATCGGACTGGCCATGGTCGCGGGCGTCATCGGCGGACTGCTGCCCGCCATCAGCGCCGCGCGGCTGCCCATCACGAGGGCACTGCGGGAGATCTGAGGCCCAACCCCGCGCCGCTGTGTAACCCGGGCCGCGGGCATCTTGCCCGGCGCGGGCCAGACGCCCGAAGCCCCCGTGTTCCTGTCCATCCCAAGGCTGAGGCGGTCATCCGGATGGAGGCCGGATGGAG
>JBDTOZ010000611.1:0-3759 GCA_039932995.1 Acidobacteriota bacterium
GGGGCCGATCCTCGCGAGAGCGACGGTGGACTCAAGTCCACCGCTCCACTGGAGTGTGGCCATTCGTCTGGAGTGTGGCCATTCGTCGCGGAAAATGGCCAAACCAGGGGAATGGCTACTTTTTCCCGATAGATCCTAAGGACGTCGCACGCCGAGCCTTCGCAGCTCGCGCGCGCTCAAACCGCTCCGAGTGGCCACGGCCTCCATCGTCAGCGACGGTTCATGCAGCAGCGACCGCGCGAGCTCCAGACGGACGCGCGTGGAGAAATCGTGGACCGAGATACCGGTGGCGCGACGAAAGGTGCGGGTCAGACTGCGGGAGCTCATGCCGGCCATTTCCGCGAGCTCGTCGAGCTTCGGGCGGCGGTCGGGATTGCGCACGATCCAGTCCTGCACGCGGTGGACTCCAGGCTGCAAGTGCGTGCGGAAATCGAGGTAGACGCTCTGCTGTTGCTGCGCGCCGTCGCGGCGCAGGTAGACGACCATTTCGCGCGCCACTTCCGCGGCCACGAGCGGACCGTCGCTCTGCTCGATGAGCGCGAGCGCCATGTCGATGCCCGAGGCGATGCCGGCGCTCGTGGTGATGTTGCCGTCGCTGACGAAGAGGCGGTCGGTGAGCACCTGCGCGCGCGGGAAGCGGCGGGCCAGCTCCGTCGTCCGCGACCAGTGCGTCGTGCCCCGGCGACCGTCGAGCAATCCCGCCTCTCCCAGGGCAAAGGCACCCGTGCAGACCGAGGCGATGTGAGCGCCCGCGTCAGCGGCCTTGGCCAGCCATTTCGTCACGCGCCTCTCGATCCGCTCCGTGGCCGCGTAGGGCATGCCCGGTACGATCACGAGCGCATCGCCGGACACCTCCGGCAACGGCTCGAGCTCCGACAGAGTGATGCCCTGCGACGAGCGCACGGTGGGCGTCGTTCCGCACACGCGAATCCGATACCGCTTCGCTTCCGACAACGCCTGCAGCGGGCCGGCCAGGTCGAGAATCTCGACCTCCGGCAGGACGACGAAGATCACGTCGCGGATACGAGCCACTCCTCTCGCACTTCGTCCACCGTGGCGATGCGCGCGAACCGTCCCCGCAACACCGCCTCGGTGCGCTCGATGATCGCATCCGTCGAAAGCGTTCCGATCGGAAAGGTGAGCGTGGCCTCGGTAATGAAGTCCACTGAGTAGCCGAGGTCCGCGGCGACGCGCGTGGTCGTCTCGCAACACTGCTCGGTGGAGATGCCGCAGATCACGACGCGCTCCACGCCCAGGGCGTCCAGGCGCTGCTCGAGATCCGTGCTCGTGAACGCGTTGCGCGTGTTCTTCACCAGCAGCGGCTCGCCCTCGCGCCGGTCGAGAAAGGACATCAGCCGCACTTCCGGATCCCCAGGCCGGAAGCCCGGATCGGAGTCGTTGTGCAGGATGAAGAAGAGCGGCTGTTCCGCCTCCCGGAACGTGGCCACGAGCTCCGTGACCTTTTCTTCGAATCGCACGCTGCTGCGCGAAGCCCAACGGGCAGGGTCGATCTTGAACGAATCCTGAATGTCGATGACCAACAGTGCTGTTTTCATGTTGCCCATGATGCGTTCGTCCAACGTACGCGTGGGGACGACCAGCGGTCAAATCGGGCCAGTCTGCGCTCAGGGCTCAGCGTTGGAGGTGGGCATCGACTACAGCGCTACGTCGAGCGGCCTCTCCTTCATTGCACTGACCCGCAGCACTGAGAACCCGAGGACGTTCCCTTCGTCGTCGACCTTCTCCATGACCTGGTCATTCCCGGTTTCGCGGAAGTACCCCGCCTTTTGATCGAAGATCACTTCGAGGTAGTCGCCTTCCGGGTCATACCAGATCTTCAGGTGTCTTCGCGCTTCGGCCATAGCCGCTCCCCTTTCTTGACGTTGTCCGTCAGATATGCGGTCAAGACGAACGCGCCGGCGTCACCCATCTTCACGACGACGCAAAGGAACTTACCACCCACCACCGTGCGAAAATAGAAGCGATAGTAGAACGAGTGAGCGGGCTAAGCGCACTCGGCTACTCGACATTGGGGCCAGATGGGCGTCCTCGAGCGACACTCGACCACCAACCCCGTGACGCGATAGATTGTCTATCGCATCGCCGGAGGCACATCATGTCCGTACTCGAACAGACCACCCCCACCCGCCACCCTGACGTCCGCAACTACATTGGCGGAGCGTTCGTCGACGCGCCCGAGCGGCGCATGCTGGACGTCACCAACCCGGCTGACGGGAGCGTGATCTCGCGCGTACCGCTCTCCGGCATGACCGAGCTCGATCATGCGGTCCAGGCCGCGCAGAAGGCGTTCCCGGGATGGAGCGCCACGCCCATCAAGGAGCGGGTGCAGGTCTTCTATCGTTACAAGGCACTGCTCGAGAAGAACATCGACGAGCTGTCGGACCTCGTGACCCAGGAGAACGGCAAGGTGCGCGGCGAGGCCGCGGCGGAAGTGCTCAAGTCCGCCGAGCTCTGCGAATTCGCGTGCTCTCTGCCGCAGATCGTGGCCGGCGAAGTGCTCGAGGTCTCGCGCGGTGTCGAATGCCGCGTCGAGCGCTACCCGGTGGGCATCGTGGCCTCGATCACTCCCTTCAACTTCCCGAACATGGTTCCCAACTGGACCATCCCCAACGCCATCGGCCTCGGCAATTGCATGATCCTCAAGCCCTCCGAGCAAGTGCCGCTCAGCAGCGGCCGCATCGCCGAGCTGTTGCGCGAGGCGGGGCTGCCTGACGGCGTGTTGAACGTCGTCCACGGCGGCCAGGAGACAGTCGAGGGCATCTGTGACCATCCGGCCATCGACACCATCAGCTTCGTCGGTTCCACCACCGTGGCCAAGATCGTCTACCGCCGCGGCTCGCAGAACCTCAAGCGCGTGCTGGCCCTCGGCGGTGCGAAGAACCATCTCATCGTCATGCCCGACGCCCAGCCGGAGATGACCTCGTCCAACGTGGTGGCCTCGATGGCCGGATGCGCCGGCCAGCGCTGCATGGCTGCCTCCGTGATGATGGCCGTCGGCGCCACCGATCACATCGTCGACCGCATGGCCGGCATCGTCCGGAGCATGGTCCCGGGCACGCACCTCGGGCCGGTGATCTCCAGGGCCGCCAAGGAGCGCATCGAGCGCTACATCACCGAGGCCGAGGAAGCGGGCGCGAAGGTCCTCGTCGACGGCCGCGGCATGACCGTGCCGGGCAGAGAGAACGGCTACTACGTCGGCCCCACCCTCATCGATCACGTGACGCCGGACATGCGCATCGCGCAGGAAGAGATCTTCGGCCCGGTGATGGTGATCATCCGCGCCAAGACCGTCGACGAAGCGCTCGACGTGCAGCAGCGCTCCCCCTACGGGAACGCGGCCTCGGTCTTCACCGAGAGCGGAAGCGTGGCCCGCCACGTAATGGAGAAGGCCAGCGCCGGCATGGTGGGCGTGAACGTGGGCGTGCCCGTTCCCCGCGAGCCGTTCGGCTTCGGCGGTTGGAACGACTCGAAGTTCGGCGTCGGCGACATCACCGGACGCGGCTCGATCGAGCTCTGGACGAAGTCGAAGAAGATGACCACGAAGTGGAACAAGGATGCCGGCACAAACTGGATGTCCTAGCCGGCACGGCCGGATGGCAAGGCGGGGAGTCTCATTCAAAACTCAGCACCCCGTACGCAGCACGCGGTGTCGGTGGCTTCATCAAACGCCGGAGGCGTGTCGTAGATGAGCCGGGGGCGAGCGCCGATCAGGCGCGCTGCCCCCGGAACCGGATGACG
>JBDTOZ010000612.1:0-13153 GCA_039932995.1 Acidobacteriota bacterium
ATCTCGTTTTCCCCGGGCCGAGCCCGGGGCTATATTGTTCGACGCGCCTTCGCGCCTCAAGCCGCGGGCATCCTGCCCGCGGTGGACTTTGTTCTAGCGACGCTCGTGGCGAGTGCGCGGCAGAGGGGAAGTGCCTCGCGAGAGCGACGGTGGACTCAAGTCCACCGCTCCACTGGGACGACGCTTTCATCGCTCCGTGGTCGGGCATCAGCCATCACACCCCACACAACCAGCAACCAGGAACCAGCAACCGCGAAGCCGATAACCTTCTACGACATTTTCCGTCTTACCATCCTGCAGACATGCGGATCCGCACTCAACTGATCCTGGCGGCGTTTGTTCTGGCGGTCATTCCGCTGGCGGCGATCGTGACGTACTCCTATCTCTCTTCCCGGAGTGCGCTGGAGTCGGCCTATCGTCGTGAGGCGGATCGGTTGAACCGGCAGATGGACCGGCGGCTGGCCTCCATCCGCGCGGACATCGATCAGCGCTTGAGCGTGGTCTCGTCCCTGCCTCTGCCGAGTGACGGCAACCCCGACATCGGGGGCAACATCGTGACGGTGATGGGCGATGCGGCGTCGCTGGTCGACTCGCTGGAGTTTCAGCCGATCCGGGTCGATGTCCGACATCCGGCGGATCCTGCGGACTCCCATCCTGTGGCCGCGGCCGAGCTCGCGGAATCGCCGGACGGGGACGAGAATCCCGAGGAACCGGCAGAGACTCCGCAGGTCGCCGTGGCCGGCGCCGCTCCGGCCGCACCGCCCGCGCCGCAGCCCCCGGGGCCGATGGTGTTCGACCTCCCGCCCACGGTGAATGTTCCCCGCTTTGTGATGTCCGAGGAGCACAAGGAGCTCATCGACGAGATCTCCCGCCTCGGCAAGGCGTTGAGTAAGCAGGACCTCGACCCCGAAGAGCGCGCCGATCTGCTCAAGGAGATGCGTGAGTCTCAGGAAGAACTGCGCGGCGTGATCGATGCCAGCCGCAAGCAATTCGAACAGGAGATGCATCAGGCGCTCCGTGCCAAGCATGAAGAGCAGGTCGCGCTCGCCCGCGCCCGGCGCACGCGAAACGAACAACGGGGCAATGGTCCGGCCGCGGTCGTCGCGCCGGTGCCCGCGCCCGCTGCTGTGCCGGCGACGCAGGCAAGCTCCACTCCCAGGCCCGCTCCCGCGGTGCGGCAACCCGAGATGCGCATCCGCAAAGTGACCACTCAGGATGTGGAGAAAGGGTTGGCCACCGCAAAGCGGACCTCGCTCATCCTCGGCCGAAGGTTCGAGGCGCCGGTGCGCAAGGAAGGGGAGGTCGTGGGCCAGCTCACGGCGCGCATCAGCAACGAGCAGGTCATCCGGCGCATCCTCGGCAGCGCCACCGAGGACAGCAACGAAGTGCCGTTCGCGCTCGACCGGGAAGGGACGATCTACACGCGCAACGACAAAGAGCGCGCGCTCCTGGAGCGTCTGGGCGTGCCCCAGAAGTTGCGCCACGGAAAGTCGCTGCGCGACATCGAAGGTTGGATCGTCACCTCTTCGACGGATTCGCAGAGCGGCTTGCGCATCGGCGTGGCCCGGCCGGTGGGGGAGAATCTCGATGAGCTGCGCAACGCCGCGGCCCGGAATTTCTCGCTGGGCCTCGGGCTGATCGCCTTCGCGCTGATCGGCATCGTCCCGCTCACCAACCACCTCACGCGGGACGTGAAGCTGGTCACCGAGGGAGCCGAGCGGATCGCTCACGGCGACCTGATGACCCGACTGCCGGTGAAGACGAAGAACGAGCTGGGGCAGCTCGCGCGTGCCTTCAATCGCATGGCCGAGGACCTCAGCCATCAGCAGCAGCGCCTCCTCGAACAGGAGCGCGCGCGCAAGGAGCAGGAGCTCCAGCAGCGGCTGATGAGCGTCGAATACGAGCGCAAGTCGGTGGAGCTGGAGGACGCCCGGCGCTTCCAGTTGTCGATGCTGCCGAAGGAAGTGCCGCATCACGAGCGTTACGACGTCGCCGTCTACACGCGGACCGCCACCGAGGTCGGCGGGGACTACTACGACTTCCACCTGGAGGGCGACGTGTTGTCCGTGACCATCGGCGATGCCACGGGGCACGGCGCCAAGGCGGGCACGATGGTGACCATCGTCAAGACGCTCTTCTCCGCCTACCACGGCGCGACCGGACCGGCCTCCTTTCTCCACGACGCCGCCGACAAGATCAAGAGGATGGAACTGGGACGCATGGCCATGGCCCTGTCGGTGGGCCGCATCGAGCCGCGCTCGTTGACGCTCTCCTCGGCGGGCATGCCCCCGGTGCTCCTCCATCGCGCGGCCGCGGCCATGGTGGAAGAGGTGGCCCTGCACGCGACGCCATTGGGCACGCTCGGCAACGCCTACGACGATCGCACGGTGGCGCTCGAGCCGGGCGACACGATCCTCTTTCTGACGGATGGATTCCCCGAACTGATGAACGATGCCGGCCTGCAGTTGGGCTACTGCGCGGCGCTGGACGCGTTCGCCACGGCCGCGCAAGCTCCGACAGCGGCGGCGGTCATCGAAGCCCTGGCCGCGTCCGCCGCGGACTGGCATGGGGAGGCCGCACCGAACGACGACGTGACCTTCGTCGTCGTTCGGATGGCGTAGTACACTCCACGCCCATCCATCGAAACGTCAGGAAGGATATCGGGCATGCAGGAATCGGCGGCGGCAGTGGCTGCAACGAGAGTGGTGCGTGTGGGCGTGCTGAGCCCCATGAGCAAGCTCGATCCGCGGGAGGCCGTGGATAACATCAGCGGCATGGTCCTGGGACAGATCTTCGAGACGGCATACGCCATCGCGGCGGGCGACACGCGGGTGGACTCGCTCCTGTTCGAGCCGTTGCGGAACGAAGGGCGGCTGCAGTATTCGGCGGCGATCCGTCCCGGTGGCCGCTTCAGTGACGGCACTCCCCTGACCGCGGAGCTGGCAGCGAAGTCCCTTCGGGGAGCCAAGGTGCTGCAGGACAAGGCCACGGTCGACGTCAGCGGCGATCGGGTCTGGTTCACCCTGACCGTGCCGAATCCCCGGTTCGACCTCACGTTGACTCAGGGGAACACGGCCATCGTCCTCGATCGCGGGACACAGCTCCTCGGCACCGGCGCCTTCATGTTCGACCAACGTCCGAACGCGAGGCAACTGCAGTCCTCACAGATCATCGCCTTGACGCGCAATCCGCACTTTGCGGGCAAGAGCGTCGTCGGCGGTGTGGAGTTTCTGGTCTACCCGGCGGACGCGGACGGCACGCCGCGCCAGCTCGTCGAAGCACTGCGTCGGGGCGACGTCGATCTGACGAGCGCGCTGACCATGGCCGAGCTCTCCGCCAACCCGATCGCGGGCGTCGCGCCGTCGCTGCAGCCCGGCAACTCGACCGGGATTCTCTTCTTCAACTGCGAGCGCCGCGCTTTGGCCAGGGCGGACGTGCGCCGTGGCATCAGTCTGGCGCTGGACATCCACGAGCTGGCCTCACGGTCGTTCGACAAGAATCCGGCCGCCTTCGTGGCCGGCAACCTGCTGCCCCCGATGATGGGCAGAACCGCCGGACTGCCGGTCACGAACCCGACGGAAGCGCGCAGGCTGCTCGAGCAGAGCGGCGTCAAGCCGGCCCGCCTGTCGCTGCTCGTTCCCTGGGCTCCCCGTCCCTACATGCCCAAACCGCTCCCGCTCGCGCAGGCCGTGCAGCGGCAGCTCGCGGAGATCGGCATCACTGTCGACCTCAAGGAGACGCGCACCAGCGAAGAGTTCTTCGGGGATCTGGTGCGCGGGAGCTACGACCTGGCGCTGGCGGGATGGATCGCGGACACACCCGACCCCGCGGATTTCTTCGAGGCGCTGCTGTGGTCGAAGATGTGCGAGGGCGACAACCACTCCAACCACAGCCGCTGGAAGAGCGCGGCCATGGATGCGGGCCTGGCCCGCTTTCGCGAGCGTCCGGACGAAGAGAACAAGAAGGAGCTCCACCGCATGGTCCGCGAGGAAGCGCCGCTGGTCCCGTTGATCTATGGGCAATCCGTGATCGTGCACTCACGCAAGGTGCGCAACGTGGCCACCAGCGCCGCGGGCGTGGTCACGCTCTCCGGTGTTACTGTGAGCGGATGACGCTCGGCACGCTGCCGGTTCACTTCGCGACGGAAGAAGACGCAGGGCAGCTTCGCGAGGAGGAGGGTCTGCGCGTGCGGGAGATCGCGCCGGCCGCGACGAAGGAAGCGCTGCTGGCCGCCCTGGCCGAGGCGCTGGAGCTGCCCGAGTATTTCGGCAACAATTGGGACGCCCTCGAGGAGTGCCTGCAAGACCTCGAATTCGATGGAGATCTCCTGGTGCTCTGCGTGCAGCATGCGGCGCTGCTCTGGCAGCAGATCCCGCGCGACATGTCCACGCTGGTCGACACCTGGCTTGCCGCAGCCCGCGAACGGGGCAATATGCAGTTGGTGTTCGTATGGTGATGCGCCGGAAAGCGAATCCGCTGATCTGGGCCGTGGTGGCTCTTGCGGTCTTCGTGACGGCGCTGTGGCAGCAGCGCGGTGCGCCGTCTCCGGCGCCCGCGGCCCCTTCCAGCAGGACCACTCCGGCGAAGACAGTTCCCTCCAATCCCGCGACGAGCGCGCCAGGCGTCACCGCGGAGGCGCCTCCCACACGCGCATCCGCACCGGATGCCCTCTCCGCGTTGCCCGCGGCGGAACGGGCGCAGCTCGAAAAGACGCTGGACATCATCGCGCGCGGCGGGCCGTTCCCGTATCCAAAAGACGGGACGGTGTTCTCGAATCGCGAGGGGTTGCTGCCCGCGCAACGGCGCGGGTATTACCGTG
The DNA here is from genome assembly GCA_039932995.1 of Acidobacteriota bacterium. Classification (GTDB taxonomy): domain Bacteria; phylum Acidobacteriota; class Thermoanaerobaculia; order Gp7-AA8; family Gp7-AA8; genus QHVT01. Next base: position 4,820 of record JBDTOZ010000612.1, read on the forward strand.
AGTACACCGTCCCCACTCCAGGCGAGGGCACGCGCGGCGCGCGGCGCGTGATACGAGGAACTGCCGGGGAGACGTGGTATACGCGGGATCACTACAGAAGCTTCGTGAGGATTGACGCATGACACGCCCGGCACTCGAAGACGCAGCACCCGGCCAAGAGACTTACATCGATCTCGTTCCTGAAGATGACGTGCTCTCCGCGATGGAGCGGCAATCCTCCGTCACGCAGCGGATCCTGGCCTCCATCGACGCGGCGAAAGCCTCGTACCGCTACGCTCCCGCGAAGTGGAGCGTGAAGGAACTGGTTGGACATCTCGCCGACGCCGAGCGCGTCATGGGCTACCGCGCCCTGGCCGTGGCCCGCGGGGAGACGAGGCCGCTCCCCGCTTTCGACGAGGACGTCTACGTCCGCAACGCCGGTTTCGACGCCTGGACGATCGGTGACCTGGCCGAGCAATATGCACTGGTGCGCCGTTCGACCATCGTGCTCCTCTGCAATCTCCCCGAATCCGCCTGGGAACGCCACGGCATCGCCAACGATCATCCAGTCAGCGTCCGGGCCATCGCCTTCGGCATCGTCGGCCACGAGCGTCACCACCTGGCCATCCTCCGCGAGCGCTACGCGGTGTCGTAGCCGTTACGGCCGGCAGCGCTGGTGGGCCGCGCCGTCTACCGGACCGAAGAGCACGATGCGTCAAGTCAACGCCGACCCACTGCGATCGGCGATCGCTGTAGCGAGTTCGGAAAAGTCATCGTAGGCCCGCCTCACCGCCAGATAGTGCGCGCCGATCGCTCCGTCGGCGGGCTTCAACAGAAACACTGGCTTCCGAGCCTCCATGGCCATCGGCATCAGACTGCGATAGTGCTTGAGCATCGCCAGGCAGTAAGGGTCGCTCTCCGCTTCGATGATGGCGTCCGTCTTTTCGTTCAGAACCGATTCGCGATACTCGCCCGGGAAGCGGTCGATCCAGCGTTGATAGGCCTTAGGCGGGCGGTTCTCGCGCATGCCATGCTGCATCACCACGTAACCGAGGGGAGCGATGTTGCCCTTAGGCATGTCCAGCGTCGAGTCAGGATTTTTCTGCTGGAGCTCACGCCAACTCTCCCTCCAGTTGCGCAATGAAGGACCCAGGTTGCGAAGGCCCTGCATGGAGAAGAGATCGGGTCCCAGCGGAATGACCACCCGTTCACTGGCGATGAGGGCGGCGCGGTTGATCGCTCCAAGATTCGGACCGACGTCGATCAGCACCCACGACGCATTCACGCGCTCGGCGGCCCCGCGGATGGCGCGGTGAAACGCAGTCATGGTGCGAAACGCGGCCTCGTCGCGGTTATGACAGTTCGGCCATGCTGCCGACAGCCGGTCTTCAAACGTGGACAAGGCCAGGTCTCCTACGACCAGGCTGAGGTGCGACGTCACGCGCTGGACCGTCGGCACGCTGACATCTCCAACGCCCTTGATGATCGGACGAAGCGCGCCATAAATCGTGCCCGGATGTTCCTCCCCCTTCGGCCAGAGCGGCTCCAGTTCGTCCTCTCTCAGGAACATGCTGGTGAGATTTGCCTGGGGGTCGAGGTCGACCGCTAGCACGGACTGTCCCCGTTCGGCGAACATCGAGGCCAGGTGGTACACGAGCGTGGTCTTCCCGACGCCGCCCTTGTTGTTGAAGAAGGCAATGCTCTTCACATCCGCCTCCGGATGGTGGCCAGCACGAATCCCGCGTCGAATCTGAATCCGGCTGGCGGACTGCCGTTCTTCTCCAGCGCGTCCTGCGCCCGCAAAACTCCCCGGCCGAAGCGATTGACGTACCCGAGAACCTTCATGGCTTCGGCGATGACGGCATTTCGGTAGCTGGTCTGATTGGGAAAGTTGGCCTCCGAGGCCTCGCCGTAGAGACCACCCGGACTCTGAATCTCCAAGCGGTCGTTCATCCAGGTGATGCGAAGGGGCGCCGTCGAGGAGTAGTCGCGGTGCATGACTGCGTTCATCAGCAGTTCGCGGACCGCGACGCGCGGAAAGGACTCGACGTTGCGCTCACGCAAGGTGCTATCGGCGACCGGAAACTGCGTCAATTGAGCATCCACGAGGGCGTCGAGCTCACGCAGAACCGTCAGGAGATCACCGTGCAGTTCCTTGTCGTTGGTGATCGGATCGGCGAGGGAATCCCCGTCGACACGAAGGAACTGGATGTAGGCGCCGGGGAGCCAGCGTCGCACGTCCAAGCCGAACAGGAGAATGCCTGCGTTGGTGGGGCAGCCGCGCTGCCGGTCGAAAAATCGCAGCGATGCCAGCTGGTCCTCGACCGCGCGCTGATTCTCTTCAATGACTTCCGGTGCGATGGCGTGAACGCGGTAGTCGTTGAGGAACAGAGGAAGCGCGAGATCGTCCAGCGCGGCGCCGAGGCACGGCTCAGCGTCGAAGGTGCGCGCGTGGGAGACTCGCCTCTCGGTGAGGATTTTCTCGTCTTGAAGGGTGGCGATCCCACGGCGCGGGCCGTTGCGGATCCAGGTCCGGCCCCTGAATCGAACAGGCGGCAGCAGGGAGGGCTGGACGGTGACCACGGAGACGTCTCCGTCAGCCGTGGCCACCTTCTCCACGATGATGGAAGGGAGCGGTTGGATGTTGCCGTCGTCCCGAAGACCGCCGAGCGTCTGCAACAGCCGATCGTCGACCGCCGCACCGATGATCTGACGATCGTCCCGCACTCCGATCATGAGGTAACCGGGCAGACCGCTATTCGGGAGGTCGTTCGCAAAGGCGCAGACTGCCTCGGCGAACTTGTCCGTCTTCGTTTCCGAGGTGGTCAGTTCGAGGCGGTCACTCTCGTTCCGGGCGATGATCTCTTTCAGCTCCGCTTCGGTCATTCGTTTCTCATGCTCGCAGACGCTCCGGCCGAGCGCTGTCTGGCAGTGTATTCTCGACTCGATTCAACGGGCAGCAATTCATGACCGCAATTCATGGACGCTTCTCCGCGCGCGATCAGCTCCGCGAGGTCGTAGTGTTCGCCTTTGAAGAGGCCCTCACGCGACGTAGCGATACACCACCACGTAGTGACAGACGCTGCCGGCCATGACGCAGAGGTGCCATAGGCCGTGCGTGTGGAGCACGCGCTTCGAGAGCGCGAAGAACACCACGCCCGCGGTATAGATCAGACCTCCGGCGACGATCCAGCGGATGCCGTCCACCGGCAACGCGGCGCGCAACGGAACGAAGGCCACGACCACCAGCCATCCCATCAGCAGATAGAGGATGACCGAGAGAATCTTGTAGCGGCCGGGGAGGAAGATGTCTTTGGCGACGCCCAGGGCTGCCAGCGTCCAGATGATGGCGAAGAGCGTCCAGCCCCACGGACCGCGCAGGGTGACCAGGGTGAACGGCGTGTACGTGCCGGCGATCAGCAGGTAGATCGCGCAGTGGTCGAAGACGTGGAAGAGCTGTTTGGCCTTGCCGCGGAGGCTGTGGTACAGCGTCGAGGAGAGGTAGAGGACGATCAGCATGGCCCCGTAGACCGAGAGCGCCGTGATGCGCCGCGCTCCCGCCTGCGTCAGGACTGCCGTCGTGAGCAGGACCGTCGTGCCGACCACCGCCATCACGGAGCCGACCAGGTGAGTGATGCTGTTGAAAAGCTCTCCGCGGTACATCGGCGGAGCATAGCAATTCTTCAGGGCGGGGGGCAGAAGGGAACGCCGACGTACGCGCGCGTTCGATCTGCGCGCTTCCTCTCCTGCGCCCTGACTCAGAACCTCACGCCGAGCGAGACCCGATACGTGCGCGGCGTCTGGTAGGCGAGGTTGTTGAGCGGCTGGCCGAAGTTCGACGCGAACTGGTAGTGCACCCCTTCGACCGGAGTGGTGGTGTAGGGATTGAACGGCTGCAGCGTAGCGGAATTGGCGGCGGTGCTCACTCCGCTGCCGAGGCGCTGCGGGTCGGCGATGTTGTCCTCATCGAAGACATTCAACAGGTCCGCGTGTGCGAAGAGGTCCGTGCCGAACACGCGCAGCGTGTAGCGCAGGGTGACGTTGGTGGAGGTCACGTCGTCGGTGCGCAGAGCACCTCGCCCGCTGAGGTAGTAGCGGCCGTTGGGCACGGAGTTGTAGCCGAGGTTCGCCGGAGCCTCGGCATATCGGGTGACGTTGATCGGCGCGGTGATGGAGTAGGCCTGTCCGGAGTCGAAGGTCTGGAGCAGCGTGACGTCGACGTGCCCGAAGGTCGCGCCGGCCCAGGCCCGAAGGCGATGGCGCTGATCCCCGCGCAGGTATCCGGTGGGATTGTTTCGCGCGTAGTTCATCAGCTCCGGGTAATAGAGCGCGGGGGCGGTATTGGCGATCGGGCCGTTGGCGGTCTCGCCGTCGTCATTGCCGCGCAGTTTCGACCAGGTGTAGTGCACTCCGGTCTCGAACCGGGAGGGGCTCCACCGGGCCTGCAGATGAATGCCGCGGTATGTGCGGCGGAGGTCGTCGGTGTTGCGGACCAGGGCCAGGTCGACGGGGATGCCCAGCGGAGTGGACGTGCGCGTGGTGTTCTGCGTGACGCTGAGGGTGGTGAAGTCGTGCCAGTCGCGCGCGACCAGGTCCGCGCGCAGGTAGCCGCGGCTGCCGAGGAGCATGCCCGCCCCCACGGTCATCTCGCGCACCGAGGGCGTGGTCAGCGCTCCGTCGAAGTAGGTGGTGTAGCCGGGGATGTCGCGCGTTCCGTTGGGGCGCAGGTTCTGCGCCGCCGTGTTGGCGGTGCCGCCCTGCGTGCCGTTGAAGTAGGCGAAGAGCATGGCCAGGGCCTGGTCGGACGGAATGGTCAGAGCGTTGCCGTTGATGGCCGGCCCGCGGTAGGCGAAGTCGATGGAGGCCGCGCTGCCGGCGGCTTGATTCGAGCTGGCGATGGCATCGGCCACGCGCGACGCGTACTCGGAGTACGACGCGCCCAACCGCAAGCGGCCGTTCCCCCAAACGTCATACTGCAGACCCATCCGGGGAGAGACCCGGCTGTCGTTCGCGGTGAGCGTGCCGTCCGCATCAACGGCGTGATTGCGGTCGTAGCGGGCGCCCAGCGAGAGCTCGAGCGTGGTGCCGATCCGCCAGACGTCATGGACGAAGAGTGAGTCCGTGCGCAGCTCGTTCTCCCGCGCCGCGATCTGCACGGGATTCCAGCGAATGAAAGTCCCGCCGCCGTTCTGATTGGTCGGAGTGATGACGGGATAGATCACGCCGTCGCGGGACTGGGCACGCGTGACGAAGACCGAGAAGTCGCTGCCGGACTGATGGTCGTCGGGGAAGTGGCGCTCCGTGAACCGGTCCACGCCGGCCACCAGCTCGTGCGTGCCGGCCGCCTCGAGAAAGAACGAGGCTTCGAGCAGGACGTCGTCGTTGTCGCGGCGCTCGCTTTCGCAGAGGCCGCAGAGCGAAGGCGAGTGGAAGCGCGCGTTGGCGTTGGCGCGATCGAGCAGCACCGTACCGCCGGCCAGGTCGCTCGTCTGCGCTCCGCTGCTGAGGCCCATGGTGCGACGGGAGAGTTGGGCCTCCAGGAGCGTGCCGGCCCCGAAGAGGCCCTGATAGCGCAGCGCCGCCAGCGAGTCGGGATCATTCCGTTCGGTGAGGCTGGCTTCGTCGTAGATGTTGTTCGCGAAGCGGCTGTTCTCGGTGGTGGTGTCGATGCCGAAGTAGGTTCCGACGACGCTGTGCCGCGGGGTGAGACCGGCCGTGACCTTTCCCTCGTAGCGCTTCTGGTCGTTGCTCTCGGTGTAGCTGAGCGGAGAAGAGGAGGGCGAGGGCACGGCCCCGGTCACCGCGGGAACGGCGATGGTCTGGCGCGCGGTGTCGTTCTTCGCCCAGCGTCCGGCCGTGAAGAACCAGATGCGGTCGCGCGTGATCGGACCGCCGAAGGTGGCTTCCCAGACGTGATTGAGATTGTTCTCGCGAGCCTCGTTGGCAGGGGAAGGGGACGACCAGCGGGGATTGCCGAGCGAGTCCCGCAAGGTGCCGGCCGGCGCGTTGCTGCCCGACTTCGTGATCGTGTTCACCACTCCACCGGTGAAGCGTCCGTATTCGGCGGAGATCGCCCCAGTGATGACCGTGGTCTCGTCGATGGCATCCTCGACGTACATCGGCCGCATCTGTCCGCGCGTGTTCTCATTCACGACCACGCCGTTGATCGTGACCAGGTTGTCATAGCCCGGCCCGCCGGAGATCTGCAGCACGCCGTTGGAGAGAGTGTTCGCGCTGACGCCCGGTGCGAACTGCGCCGTGGCCAGCTGGTTGCGCTGGATGGGAAGCTTCTCGATCGCTTCGAGCGGGAGTGTGGTGGCCACCTGACCGGATTGAATGACGGGAGGGATCGAGCTCACCACCGTCATCGTCTCGACGGCCAGGGGCACCAACCGGATGTCGGCCCGGGAGGTCTGCGAGAGCTCGAGTGTGACCCGATCGGAGCTCTCTTTCATGTCCGTCGCGCGCGTGACGATGCGGTACTGGCCGGGAGGAAGGCCGGGAAGGTGAAAGGCGCCCGTTCGGCCGGTGATCGTGGTCCGCGTTCCCGGCAGGGCAGGGGACGTCAGCGTCACCGTGGCCCCACTGACCGGCGCACCGTTGCTGGTCACGCTGCCGATCAAGGTTGCCGTGGTCTGCGCCGCGAGCGGAACGGCGAAGACGCACAGCAACACAAACCCCCACCGATGCAGACGGACCATGCGCTCTCCTACTCTCTTTCGGATGTGGACGGAAGGAAGAATAGAGAGGGGGAGCGGGAGGGTCAAGGCGGAGGGAGGAGATGGTCGTCTGCGTTCGACCCGCAGACGACCATCGATCCTCAACGCCGTTCGATCTCTGTCTCTATGAGTGAGGCCAAATGAGCATTTGCCTCGGAGCTGCGGTACGTGCCTAAGGCTATGCCAACCAGCGCTGCCGGCCGTGCCGGCTAGGCCAACCAGCGCTGCCGGCCGTGCCGGCCCTGGCTAGAACGGAACTTCTTCGTCGTCGTCGATCATGTCCGGACCGGAGGATGCGGGACGGCTGCTGCCGCCACCGCGGGGCTGCGACTGGCCGTAGCTGTTGCCGCTGCCGCTGCCGCTGCTCCGTTCATAACCACCGCCGCCCCCGCCGCCGCCTTCGTCGCCGCGACGGTCGAGCATCTTCATCGTGTTGGCCACGATCTCGGTCCGGTACTTTTTCTGGCCCGACTCCTTGTCGTCCCAACTGTCGGTGCGGATCGAGCCCTCGATGTACACGAGCTTTCCCTTCTTCAGGTACTGCCCGCAGATCTCGCCCAGCTTGCCCCAGGCGGTGATGTTGTGCCACTCCGTGCGCTCCTGCTTCTCGCCGGCGCGGTCGGTGAATTTTTCGTCGGTGGCAACCGTGAACTTGGCCACGGGAGTGCCTTGCGGGGTCGCGCGGATCTCCGGGTCCTTGCCCAGCCGTCCGACCAGAATGACTTTGTTGATCATGAGGTGATTTCTCCTACCCGCGATTGGGTTCGTGCTTGCCGCGGTTCGTGTGGTCTGGCCGCGGATTCTATCCTGTCCTACCGCGCGTAGAATGCGCGGCGCATGAAGTGCGTCCTCCAGCGGGTCCGCAGTGCCTCCGTCGCCGTCGGCGAGGAGTGTGTGGGCCGGATCGGGCGGGGGTTGCTGATTCTCGCAGCGGTAGAGAAGGGGGACACGGAGCCGCAGATCGCCGCGGCCGCCAGGAAGATCCGCGAGCTCCGGATCTTCGCGGACGAGGCGGGAAGGATGAACCGCGACGTGACGGAAGCAGGCGGGGCGATCCTGGCGGTGTCGCAGTTCACGTTGGCGGGCTCGATCGCCAAGGGCCGCCGTCCCAGCTTCGATCGCGCCGAGGAGCCGGAGCGCGCTCGAGCGCTGTTCGAGCGCTTTGTCGCGGAGCTCGCCTCCACCGGCCTCGAAGTGCAGACCGGACGCTTCCGCGAAATGATGGTGGTCTCGCTCGAGAACGACGGCCCGGTGACCTTCGTCTGGCCCTAAGCCGGCACGGGCCGGCACGGCCGGCAGCGCTGGTTGGCATAGCCTTGGGCACGTGCGGCAGCTTCGTCGGTGCGTCCTCGCGAAAACTTTCTGCCACGCAGCCTCCTTGGGGTCTGCGCGGTAGAGGCATTTGCGTCGATCGCGCAGTCTGTGAAGGCCGTTGAGCAGCGTGACACGACACTAGGTACGGACCCCGAGGCTACAATCATCTCGTCTCCATGAAACGACTGCTGCTCGCAGCTCTTCTGGCCGCGGCGTGCCGCACCGCCACTCTTCCCCTGGTGAATCCACTGCCGGCGCCGGAGGACCTCGGTGCGCGGCGCGAGCGGTGGATGTTCGAGCAGCGTGCGTATCCGTTCGGAAG
>JBDTOZ010000613.1:0-5531 GCA_039932995.1 Acidobacteriota bacterium
CGAGACGCCCACGGGCCAGCCGGCGAGGACGCCGGCGCTCCAGTGCTCCGCCTGCGCGGACGAACGCTGCCGGTATAATCGCGGCGCTTGTTTCGGATTCGCGAGCGGAAGTCCACGGCACGCACGGAGATCGTCGGTGGGGTGACGACTTTCGTGGCGATGGCCTACATCATCGTCGTCAATCCGGCCATTCTGGCCGCTGCCGGCATCCCCCGCGGCGCCAGCACGGTGGCCACCATCCTCACGGCCGTCGTAGGAACCCTGCTCATGGGTCTCTACGCGAATCGTCCCATCGCGGTCGCACCGTACATGGGCGAGAACGCCTTCATCGCCTTCGGCCTGGCGGCCTTCGGAATCACCTGGCAGCAGCGCCTCGGCGCGGTCTTCCTGAGCGGCATCGTCTTTCTGATCATCACGCTGCTCGGCGTGCGCCGATGGCTGGCTGCAGCCGTGTCCCCCTCCATGAAGCACAGCTTCGCGGCCGGGATCGGCCTGTTCCTCACGTTCATCGGTCTCTTCGAAGCAGGCATCGTGAAAGGCGCGGAAGCGGTGCCGGTGCAGCTCGGCGACATCCGCAGTCCCACCGTCCTCTTGGCCATCCTCGGCTTCATCATCATGGCTGCCCTGCTCCATCGCCGCGTCCCCGGCGCGATCCTCATCGGCATCGCCGTGACCGCGCTCCTGGGCGCGCTCCTCGGCCACGGCAAGGTTCCGGACCATGTGATGGCGCTGCCCTTCACCGGCCAGTACTCGCTTGCGCCCATCGCCTTCCAGTTGGAAGTCGTCTCCATTCTGAAGGTGAGCCTCCTCCCCATCCTTCTGACGCTTTTCCTCATGTCCTTTCTCGACACACTGGGCACCCTGGTCGCGCTCGATGCCACCACCGGAGACCCGGGAGACCTGCAGAAGCCGATGATCGTCGACGCGCTGGCGTGCACGTTCAGCGGGCTGGTGGGGACCTCGACCAGCGGCGCGTACATCGAATCCTCGACCGGCATCCGCGAAGGAGCCCGCACCGGCCTGGCCGCGGTCGTCACCGCAACGCTCTTTGCGCTGTCGCTCTTTTTCATCCCTCTGCTCGAGCCTTTGCAGACGCTCCAGTACGCGTACGCGCCGGCGCTCCTGATCGTGGGGATGCTCATGCTGGGCGCCGTGACGAAGATCGACTTCGACGACCTCACCGAGCTCGTGCCGGCCTTCGCGACCGTCGTGGTGATGGTCTTCACCTTCAACATCGCCAACGGACTCACGGCCGGCCTGCTGCTCTATCCCATCATGAAGATCCTGGCCGGCCGGGCGCGCGAGCTGCGAGCCGGAACGCTCGTGCTGGCGGCGTTGTGCGCCGTGTATTACATCTTCGGCTTGCCGCACTGACCGCTCGATCCCAGGGAGCGATCGTCAAAACATCTTTTTCAGCGCGCTGCGCGCGGCCCAGTAGCCGCACATCCCATGCACTCCCCCGCCGGGAGGCGTCGAGCTGGAGCAGAGGAAGAGCCGTGGATTGGGAGTGGCGTAGGAGTCGAGCTTCAGAAACGGCCGGGTCAGGAACTGCGACATCGTGTTGGCGCCGCCGGCGATGTCGCCGCCGATCATGTTGGGGTTGTACTCCTGGTACTGCGCAGGGCTGATCGAGCGCCGTGCCAGGATCAAGGAACGGAACCCCGGAGCGAAGCGCTCGATCTGCTGCTCGATGACCTCCGTGGCGTCGAACGTCGACCCCTGAGGAACGTGACAGTAGGCCCAGCCGGTGTGCTGCTCGGCGGGTGCACGCGTGTCGTCGAACATGCTCTGCTGCGCGACGAGGACGAAGGGCCGATCCGTCATTCGCCCTGCGAACACGGCCCCTTCGTGCGCGGCGATCTCTTCGAGAGTGCCGCCCACATGCACGGTCGCGCTCCGCGCGCAGGCCTCGGCCGTCCAGGGAATCGGCCCACTCAGCGCCCAATCGACCTTGAACGCTCCCGGTCCGTAACGGAAGCGCTGCAGCTTCTGCAGGTACGCCGAGGGAAGCTCGTCCCCGGCGATGGCCGCCAACTGGCGAGGGGTCACGTCGAACAGCACGACCCGCGACTCGGGCACGTCACGGAGTGAACGAACGGGGTGTCCCGTGCGGATCTCACCGCCAAGGGAACGAAGATAGGCGGCCAGTGCCCGGGTGATGGACACCGATCCGCCGCGCGCGGCGGGCCAGCCCGTGGCATGGCCGGCAAGCATCAGCGCCAGACCGAACGACGCCGATCCCGCACGATCGAGTGGGAGGAAGGAGTGGGCCGCGGAGCCGCCCAGCAGGGCGCGGGCCCGGGGCGTGGTGAAGCGCTGCGCCAGGCGCGTGGCCGGCTGCAGTCCCAGCAATCCGAATCGGGCCAGAAGAAAAGGGTGCTTGGGAGGGGGAAAGGCAAAGAGAGGACGAAGGATCTCCTCGAACACCGTTCCGGCCTGGGCGGCGAAGGGCTGCATGAGCGCACGGTAGGCACCTTCGTCGGCGCCCAGGCCTGCGGCCGTGGCGTCGAGGGACAGCTCGAGCGTCGCCGCCGATCCGTCGTCCAGGGGATGGGCCACCGCGGAAGGTGAATATGCCCACTCCAGACCATGCTCCGCCAAAGGGAGCGCACGGAGGAACGGCGACACCATCGCCATCGGATGGATGGCCGAGCAGATGTCGTGCTGAAACCCGGGCAGGGTCACCTCCTCGGTGCGAGCGCCTCCGCCGATGGTGGCTTTCGCTTCGAGGACGAGCACAGAGTGCCCGGCCCGCGCGAGGACGATCGCGGCGGCGAGGCCATTGGGACCGGAACCGACGACGACGGCGTCCATGCGGGTAGGCACCGGTTCACGGCGGTGCCGGGAAAGTGTAGCTCGCCTTGCACGCCGGCGTCATGTGCAAAGCCCGCGTATCCATCTCCTATGGAGAGGGCGCCGGAAGGTGGGCTGGAAACGAAAAGTGGGGGCCGTTCGGACGGCCCCCACTTTTTTTTCGCAACGAGGGTAGGGATTCAGTCTCGCCAGTCACTCCTAAGCTGGAGCAGTCCTTCACATGTACCTGATGCCACCGACCGAAGAGAGACGAGCCGGAGCACCCAACGAGTTGGAGACGATCGTCCTCTCGGGCAAGCACCTGGACTATTTGGGAAAGATTGCCCGAGAGATGAATCCGGCCATGCCTGCGTCCTTCAGCCTTCCCCACCTCATCCGCGCGATCCTGGATCGCGTTGAAGAAAGTGGGATTGACCTCACTGACGCCTGCAGTGAAGAAGACATTGCCCGTCTGGCCGCAGGGCGGCTGGAAGGGAAGACACCGTCAACTCGTCGAAGAGCCCCGAGAGCTACCGAGACGCTTTTTTCTTCGAGTTCAACAGCTCGACGATCTGGTCGATCGAATCTGCCTGGGAAAGATCCGTTCCGCTCTGGAAGGACGCCTCGATCAGGCCGCGGATGATCTCCGCGCGGCTGATGGCCTTCCCATGCTTGAGACGGATGTCGATCGCCAGACGATCGAGATAGGCGACATGACGGTCGAGAAGCACGACCGTAATCTTCGCCCAAGGCTCGGTATGAACAATGGGACGGCCACGGTTACTGGTCTTTGCAGGACTCACACGCTCTCCTTAAACTCTGTTCTTCGACCAAGGACACTGGCGAGTGTACCGCCTTCATTGATCGAAGTCTATCTTTCCGTACCTGCCTAAGGCCGTAAACCACGACCGGCCGCGGACAGGCGACCTCTCTAACTTTGCGCTTCTACCGGACCTTTGGGGCGGACGTCTGCACGGGCGGAAATGTACATTCGTCTGCTTTCACATCTTACTAGTTCATTCCGCAAGCGCAACAGGAAAGGCACATCAAACCGGGTGGGGAGATGCCTATACTCCTTCGCTGTAATTCATCACCCACGCGTTGACGCACGAATCCTCGTTGCGTGACGCCTCAACGACGCGCTGCCGCGAACTGGAAGATGGGGACAGGGCGATGCACGCGAGAGCAACCCCGTTCCTTCATTTTCGCGGCAGCCTCACCGTGAAAATTGCCCCTCTCTCCCCGTTGCCGGCCGTGATGCTGCCGCCGTAGGCGTCGACGATGGCCTTCACGATGGCCAGGCCCAGCCCCGTGTGGCCTGCGCGGTTGGAATCGGGCCGATGGGTATAGAAGCGATCGAAGATGCGCGCCAGATTCGCTTCCGGAATGCCGGGCCCCGGATCGGCAACTCGGGTGACGATCTCGCCGTGCTCCGCGGCGGCAGTCACCAGGACGGTTCCCCCCGGCGGAGCGAAGCTGGAGGCGTTGTCGAGGAGGTTCTCGAAAATCTGCGTGAGCCGGTCCTCTGCTCCTTCGACGTTGAGCGGAGACTCTCCGAGTTGCAGGTCGATGCGCACGCGCTCGCCTTCTCGCAGACGGAAACCTTCCACGATCTGGGTGAGCAGGCCGCCGAGGTCGACCGCCCGTGCCTCCTCCCCCACCAGCCGGGCATCGATGGTGGAGATTTCCCGCACACCCGAGAGCAGACGCTCCATCCGGGCCACTTCCTGATCGACCACGGCCACGAAGCGGCGGCGGTCGGCGGGATCGCGCACATCCGCGATCATCTCGTTGGCGTTGCGGATCGAGGCCAGTGGATTCTTGAGTTCGTGCACGACGTCGCTGGCGAAACGCTCCACGATGCCGACGTGCGCGTCCAGACGCCGCATGATCCGCTCCAACGCCCGCGAGAGCTCGCCGATCTCGTCCAGCCGCTTCGAGCCCTTGAAATGCGATGCCTGCAGACGCCCTCTCCGATCCAGCACCGCCCGCGCATCCATGCGCAGTTGCCGCAAGGGACGAAGGATGGTGGTGGCGAAGAAGATGCTGACCAGAATGGCCACGAGGATGGAGGCCAGGAAGACCCGCATGACCCGCAGACGGACGGCGTAGAGGTCCTGCAGGATGGTGAAGGTGCTCTTGGACGTCACCACGGCGCCGACGGTCCAGCCACCGACCACCACCGGAGCCATCCGGTAGAGAGTCACGGAGCGCTGCTGCCCGGCCGTGATTTTTTTCTCGAACGACTCCCGGCCTCGGAGCACCGAGGCGATCTCGGGACCGGAGAGCCGGGTGGCGTTGGCGTAAAAGTCTTCCTCCAACGGCACTTCCGGCGGCCGGACGAAACGGACCAGCGGCCGCAGGAGGAACGCGCCGGCCCGATAGAGCAGATTGCGCCGGTCGGTGCGGGGCGGGCGCGGCGGCGCCGGCGTGACGATCTCCCGTGAGTCGGCCATGACCCGTCCCCGCGAATCGATGAGACGCACCCGCAGATCGTCGATCTTCGCCCGCCGGATGACGTCCTCGAATGCTTCCGCATCCAGCGTTCCCTCCCGCGCCGTGGCCCCGGCAATGAGCCGCGCCCGATGCGTGAGGTCGCGAATCTCGGCCTGCTCGAGCTGTTCTTCGTACTGCCCCAGAAACAAGACCCCGGCAATGGGCAGAAAGACCAGCACGACGTTGAACGCCAGCAGGCGAACCGAGAGTCGTGACAGGGAGCGGAGCTTCATGTGCGCTGG
>JBDTOZ010000614.1:0-1910 GCA_039932995.1 Acidobacteriota bacterium
CTGAAGTTCCTGGCGTCTGGAGGGACTATCTTCTGATGAGTCTGAGAGATAGAGCCGAATGTGCGTGCAGGCTTCTGGCTACACGTGGATCGACTTGAGCAGATCGTAGGCGCGCTGCTGGGTGGGGCTCGGGGTGGTGACGAGGGTGAAGGTGGGCTCATCATCTGAGACGCCCTGCCGCCGGCAAGTGTTGCTAACGATGCTGCTCAGATCGTTGAGCAGGGTCTGAAAGCTATGAACAGGGGTGCCGTCATCGAGAACCTTCGAATGAACTTTGTCGAGAGCGGCTTCCGATCGTTTGGCAGGAGCAACAGGGTCGCGGGTTTGCTTGGCCTGCTGATCTTCATCGCAGAAGAGGATCTCCCGCCAGGATTCAATCATGTGCCAAACGACATACTGGGCCAGCATGCAGAGAAAGATGTGAGCCTTGACGCGATCCTCAAGGCGGTGTCGGATCGGTCGGACTTCGAGATCGATGCTCTTGAAGGAACGGAATGCGCGCTCGACCTGGCTGAGCATTTTGTAACTTCGCACCACATCGTCGGTGGGCAAGAGTTGAGCTGATACGCTGGTTCGCACGACATAGATTCCATCAAGGAGAGCCTCGGCGGACACTTTGTCATCGTCGAGATGGAAGTCGAATCCATCATCGCGAATATTCAGGATCATGTGCTTGGACATCTTGTACTTGTCGATGACTTTTCCGACGCGCACGCCGATGGCGTCTTTCCCTTTGATCTTGCCGCGCGCGATCATGCCTCGCACCTTCTCCAGCTCTTTGGATGTGGCTTGGAGAAGCGACTGGCGCTTGTTTGCACGCAGCCGTGCCAGCTGCGGATTGCGGCATGCCACGAGTCGTTCGCCGGGAAAATCCGGATGAACGAATTCGAACAGATTGCGCTGGTCGAACAAGCCGAGCTGGATGAGCCCACTGTCGACTAACTTTCGAATGGCACCGGTCCTGAGGGCCGTAATCCAATCGATGCCATCTCTTTGTTTGAGCTCATTGATTTGCTTCTGCGAGATCATTCCGCGATCGCCCACCATGACCAGCTGTTCGATGCCGAAGGTCTTCTGCAGCTTCTCGACTTGCGGCACGAAGGTCTTGGGGTCACCGGTGTTCCCTTCGAAAACGGACACGGCTACGGGACGACCCCGTGGGTCGGTGAGCAGGCCGTAGTTGACTTGGAGCTTGCCGCTCTTGCCATCGCGGTTGTACCCGAGGGCTGCCACCGGGCACTTCGTTCCTTCAAAGTAGCTCGAGGTCAAGTCGTACAGAACCAACCCGCCGTTCTTGAGATGTCTGGCGGCGAGCTTCTTCTCGATGTGCGCCTGTCGCGTGATCAGCCAATCGAGAGCAGCATAGAGATCATCTTCGTCGGCCGTGGCCACACCGAATGCCTCGGGAAGAGTGGTTGTGTGCCACCACCGCGTTGTGGCCAGTTTGCTGGCAGGTTCGAGGATGCGCGCAATCACAAGGGCCAGGATCAGGTCGCGCTCCCGAGACGGGCGAGAAGCGATCAGCGACTCGAACCCAAGCTGTTTCATCGCCGCTCGTACGGCCTGCACGTGGCCGTGATGCTGAGAGCGAACGATCTCGAATAGAGAGGCGATCGGCACCAGGCTCTCGCCCTTCAAGGCCCTCCGAATCGCATCGACCTGTTCGGCCGAGAGCGCGGAGAGATTCGCCAAGGTGCGTTTGCGAACCTTGGAGCCTTCCCGGAACGACTCACGAAGCAGGACAGCAGGAGGCGAGTTACGGTTGGGCACGACATCAATGTGCATGGCTACATTATGCACATATTACGACGCTACTTCAATATATTACATGGCTACACAATGCACGGCCAAAAACCCCTATCTCGCTGAAAACACTGGCTCTCTGACATATTTCGGAGGAGGAACTTCAG
>JBDTOZ010000615.1:0-33751 GCA_039932995.1 Acidobacteriota bacterium
CTCCTCGCCTGTCTGATGTCAGGGCTCAGCGCCCTCGGGCGAACGACGCAGTGCGCCCGGTCGACGCCGGCGCGGTCGATCAGGTGCGCTGGGGGCACGAGGGGGATCGACGGCCGGTCGCCGCGGCGACCGCATCGCCCGCACGAGGGCGCTGAGGAGGTGGAGGATGTGCGTGGGAGGACAACGCCCTCGCGCGACCGGCGACGCGCAGTACGAGTCACTGCGGTAGATCGGCGCGCACAAAGGGCGGCGCATATGATCGGCAGCGGAATACTCGACCGCACGGGCCGACCGCGAGAGGGCGTCGTCCCGCCCTGCTCTTCCGCACCGGGACAATCGGCGTGGAAGGTCCGTGGTGTAAAGGAGCGCTCGTCCGTGAGCACCCCCATTGAACCGCCGATCGTCCTGGGTTCAGAGCTTGTGAAAGCCATTGTCTCGAAGTTCGAGACTGTCAGCCGGTCTTGCTGCTGGGCGGTGTCAGTAGCACGGCGTCTCAAAGTTCGAGAACGGACTGCATCGTCTCAACTGTTCGCCACTCTTCGCCACGAATGCGCCCGTGCGGCTTCATGATTAGCGGCGACGTGAGATTGCAGCTCAACGCCGTTCTTTGAATACCTACCCCCGCACTCCCATGAGGAAGGACGAGTTGCTGGCCCTCGCTACGGAGGGCAAAGCCCACATTCGGCTTGCCGATAAGATCGGACGATTCGTTATCTCGGATCGGGACCCGAGCACCGGCGCACCCTCGATGTTGATCTACGTAAACATCAGCGACGAGGACGGCTTCGTATACGAGCACGCCGCACTCGAGTCCGAGGAGGTTTCGCTACAAGCGTTCGAGCTAACCGAAGTCGAATGCCAGCTCGTCGCTGATGCGATCGAGGAGAGCGCGGAGGAATAGCCGCGCCAAAGGGATGCGGCTGAGCTGCAATCTCGCTCGCATCCTTCAACGTCGAGTATTCGCATGATGTCGCGGATTCAGCGACTCTTTCTCCGGAACGGCGTCTCCAGAAAACCAGATCGACTCCTCGGGGCGTGCGTGCAGCCACCCGGCGAGGGTCAAACGGACGAAGGCCTCGCATCCGGCATCTCGCGCGGCTTCACCGATGGCGCGGACGCGCTTCCAAGGGTTGCGTCCCACCGGATCAGCCACGCTTACGTCCACGATGAACCGTGCATGCCCGAACAACTCCCCGCTCACCTCGCGCGCCGCGGAGTACGCCGCCAGTTTCTCGCTCCAGCGGGCGATCGGCTCCGTCGCCCGATCATGTTCGCCGAATATCAACGCTGGAACACCTCGCTCGTCCTTTGTGACGAGCACGTAGTCGGGCTGCGGCGCCTTCAGGCCATTTAGGCGGTCCGGAAACGGGCAATCCCAACTCGAGCTCCAGACCATGCGCTCGCCTGCAGCTTGCCGGCGAGCGAGGACGAGGCGGTTGATTTCATCCTGGTGCGCGAACCACTGCGGCTCACCTCCGCCTGCGAGTTGGGCAAGTCGCTTCGTAGAATCCGGAAGCATCAAGCGAACGACCGTCTCCGCCGCACCGCCGCGCGCCAGCTCAAGGAACCGCAGAAATGCCCATCGAAGCGCTCTCGCCGTCGGGTACACATACCGTGGAGCGCCGCCACTGGGGACCGGGCGATCCCACGCGCGAATCCATCCGTCGCGTTGCAGTGCTCGGATGCGTCGACGTGCGACGACGATGCTCACGTCCGGGAAAACCGCCATCGCGAGCTGCCGAATCGACGCGATCCGCAGCTGAACGATTAGCAGAAGAAGAGCAGCATCGCGCACACGTGGTGGTCCAACGGAATTAGCGAGGGAAGGCCCATTTGCAACGTCGCCGGGAACAAGCGCGGCGGTGTTCTCCGGGGTGTTCTCACGGGTGTTCCCAGGGGGTGAGCTGTTCGCCACCGTATCGAGCGTGGTCCCACCTACGTCGACGCTCTCCGAATCGTCGCGACTAATCTCATCTATCGCGATGCCCCGCAGCACTGGCCGGAGGATTGGTTGCAGCCGCCCCGGCGCGTGCGCGATCACCGCGTCGAACGGAGGCGATTCTGAGTCCTTCATGGGGGGCGGCGGATTACTGTCGAAGGTTCGGACGACATGGGCACTGTGACATTCTTGGGAAGCGGATGCAGTCCGTCAGGGGACCCGTGCAGCAACGCGCGGACGCCTTGCGTGCCCGTGGTGGCGCTTCCAGACCATCGGTAGAATGCGTTTGAACATATAAACGATAGCGGTCAATGCGACGTCTCGGACTTGTGCCGGAGCGGGATCTCGAACTTCGAGAAGCCGTCGCGAACAATCCGACTGTTAGAGCTGCCGCTGGGCGTTCTCGAACTTTGAGACACAGCGTCTGCATGGGGCGAGTTGCCTGTTCCGACCCCGCAGAATGCATGGTGTTCGCCCCACCCCCTCTGTGACGCAACCACCCCTTCTCATCAACGAACTTGAGCGCATTGCACGCGAGCGTGGCTGGAGCAACGCCATGCTCGCGGAGCGCATTGGGGTGAGTGTGAAGTCGTTTTACAACCTGCGACTCGGGCATAGCCCTCTATCGCTTGCGACGCTCTCGCGGATTTACGTCGAATTCGGCGCGCGGCGCACCGTTCGCGAACTTGTCAGTCATTTTCTCGCTACCGAATACCCAGCCTCCGGTCGTGACGCGCAGGCCCGTGTCGCAGTGCCCGCCGATCTTCCTGAAGAGATTCCCTACATGAAGCGGTGGCGTCTCGCGATGTGGGCCGCGCAACTTTCCCAGGGCGATGGAGCGCGGAGAGGACTCTTTGTGGTGTCGACCGATCCGCACCTGCTATCGGCTGTCGTCCGCTTCCTCCAGCGGGAGACCGAACGGGCGCGGATCAGCATTTCGGTCGTCACCGCGAGCGCGCGCCTGTCAGCCTCCCAAGCGAAGGCGGCGTTGGACGCCGAGCTGCTGATCGTTGAACGCATCGACCATGTTTCCGCCGATGTCGCCGCACTCATCGAACAGCGGCGCGGCGATTTGGCGACCGTAGTCACGAGCGTCACGCCTCGACACGCGACGGAAGATCCGCGCCTGCTCCGGGTCTTCCGTTCGACGATGGCGAACTTCGCGCTGAGTCCCGCCACGCAGCCCGATCAACAGGAATCTCCAACCCCTTCCACCCACGAATGAACCGTCTCGATCACGCCCTACAGGACGATACGAGGCTTCAGTTCCCGTCGCCGCGAAGCGAACCGCCAGAAGGTCTCATCGTCATCGCGACCGATCTCGGGACCTTCTTTAGGCTCGTCGAACACCTCGGCAGGAATGAAGCGCTCTTGCTCCTCCTCATCCGAGCCCTCCGCGCCCGCAATGGCTTCCTCGAACTGCGCGTGAACGACCTCGCGTGGATGATGCGGACGAGCAACCGGAAGGTGATTCGTTGGCTCGACCGCCTCGTGCGCCAAGGAGTTATCGTGTACACCGTCCACGACTTCTGGGGAGTCGACGTGGTGAAGGTAGAGATCGTGAGCCCCGCTGCGCAGGAGCGGTTCGAGAAACGCGCTCCGCAGCAGTTGCCGACGCATTGGTTCCCGACCTATCTTCCGCTCTTCGGTCGTGTGACTTTCACCGTGTGGCTTTACTTCATCTGGTGCGAGATGGAACGCGCGATGACGCATGTGGACCACCTCAACGAATCGGCGCAGCTTCGCGGACGACTGCATGCCGTTTGGCACATGCGAAAGCTCCGAAAGCACGGCGTGCTCGTTGTCGGAAGCGAAGGGGGACTTGTCCTCCGCGACCCTCCCCCGCCGACTGACTTTCAGCGCCTCCTGCTTCGCTACCTCGCGATCCCGCACCTTCGCCGTTCCCTCGCCCATGTCGGATGGCTGGTCCTCGGCATCCTCGCCCTCGCGGGCGGTCTCTATGCGCTCCACCTTGATCGCCTGAACCTCTTTTCCCGATGATCTACTTCCTCCTGGCCGCGTGTGCCGGAATCCTCGGCGCAGCGGCGACGCGCACGATCACGCGCACACGTCCGTTGATGCGGCCGACACTGTCGCTCAGCTTTGAGACATCGCCCGCACGTTCCCGAAGCGGCTGGAAAGAGTTTTGGGCGCGCGACCCATTCGTGCAAGCGCAGCGGAATCGGACCGGCATGGCGTTCGGCACCTACGAAGTCCCCGGAGGCGAGCCGATTACTACGCACCTCGCCCCGAACGACCTCCTTCAGCACACGCTTGTTCTCGGGGCGACCGGAAGCGGGAAGTCGTCGCTCTTGGAGCATCTCGCGCAGTACCACCTGCGCGAGCAGCGCGGCTTCTCGCTCATCGACCTCCACGGCGATCTCTTCACCCGCGTTGCCGCGCGCGCGGCGGCGGCGCAGCCGCAGAACCTCGTGCTGATTGACTTCACCCGGCCCGACACATTGCCGGGTTGGAACCCGCTGACGAGACTTCAAGGCGTTGATGTAGGGCGGCAAGTAGACCTCCTCGTCGGTGTCCTCAAGCGGCTCTACGCCGGCGAGGATGTCGCTTCATGGAGCTGGGGTGTCAAAGTCGAAGAGATCACCCGGTACGCGCTCCGAGCCTGCATCGAGAGCGTCGTCCCTATTACGCTCGTGGAGCTCCGCTCCTTCTTCCTGATCCCTGCGGTGCGGCAGCGCGTTCTTGCTACCGCCAGCGTCGAAGTGAGGGGCTACTTCAGCTCCCGCTTCGGCGCGCGTGAGGAGATGTACGTATCGGCTGTGCTCAACAAGCTGGAGCCATTTCTGGGGTCGACGGCGGTGCAGCGATTCCTTGGACAGCCGGAATCGACCGTCGATCTCCTTGCGGCGATCGACCGCGGCGACACGGTGCTCGTGAACCTCGCCAAGGGCTACCTCGGCCCTACCGCCGATGTGATGGGCCGCCTGCTCGTGAATGCGCTCCAGACAGCGGCGCTCCGGCGCGAGCGCATTCCGTCGCACAAGCGCCGTCCGTACTCGATATTGCTGGACGAGGCGCACGTGCTCGCGGGAACGGAGAGCGGCCTTGAAGACTTTCTCGTAGCGGCACGAAAATACCGGGTCTTTGTGACACTCGCCGCACAGGGGCTATCGCTCTTTCCTGCCGCCTTTCGGCCACACCTGCTGGGGAACACCGGCCGCCAGTTCTTCTTTCGCTTGCCGCACTCCGAAGCGCGCACGCTTTCGCGCGATATTTTCGAGCCGCTCGGAACGGTGTGGCGAAAGCAGATCCGGCCGAACGAGACGATCGAAGATCCGCTCCTGACGGCCGCCGAGGAGATCGCATGGCGGACGGCGGAACTCGCGAACCTGCCAACCGGCGCGTGCTATTGGTTGCTGAAAGGCCGGCCGTATAAGGCGCGGCGCGTCCAAGTGCTGCCGCCCACGCGTGTGTCCGTCGCCCAGCCTGACGGCAGTGGCACGCCGGCAATGTCGCATGCGGACGTCAGTTGGAATGCCGCAATCGCCAAGCGAAGTGAGCGGCGCGCCCGTGCGGCAGGCTTTAGCGAAGATTCGTAACTCCGTGCCCATGCATCAGGAAACCCCTCCGGATCTACTCCTCAGCGAAACCGGACTCACGGTCCCACTCCTTAGGCGCCGTGATGTCGGCCTCGGGCGGCAGGTCGTTCCTCTCCTGCCCTTCCGCTTCCCCACACTGAACCATTTGCAAGAGCGGGTGCGCGACGTACAGAAGCGCGCTGACGGCGTGGAGGGCCTCCAACCGAATACGGTGGCGCGCTGGGTGGTCGCGTGGCGGCTGTTCCACCGCTACGTTGCGCCACACGAGGGCGACTTTATCGGAGGGGATTACCGCCTCCAGAGCCGTCTCATCGAGAACTGGACAGCATCCCTCCGTGAGAGCGGCGTCGCGCGCTCAAGCATCGCTACCTATTGGCGAAGTGTGCACGCTCAGTTCGCGAGGATCGAACGCGAAGACGGCGTCATGAATCCCTTTTCCCTGCTTCCGCCGCCGAAACCCGGCGCCGCGCTGCCGCGATCGCTCACTCGCGATCAAGCTCAGACCGTTGTGAGGTACGTGAAGTATCGCCAAGGTACATCGGCTTTTGAGCGGGCGCGCAACGTATGCCTCATCGCCCTTCTGCTCCTTGCCGGTCTGCGCAGGGGCGAAGCTCTCAAGCTGAAGTTGGCCGACTGCAACCTTGAGCGACGAACGGTAACGCTTCGGAACGCGAAGGGCATCAACGGCGGGAGGACACGCACGGCATACCTCGCCCCCGAGCTTGCCGAAATCCTCCTCCAGTACATCGAGATGCGGTCGAACGTGCAACCGCCCCGCACGCACCCGGAGCTTCTTACGCGGGCGGATAAAGACCGCGCTCTCACGGTTCCGATCGTCGCGCGAATCTTCAAGCGCATGCAGCATGACCTCGGCTTCAAGGTCACGCCGCACATGCTTCGACATACCTACGCCCTCCTCTTGCGACAGTCGGGAGTTCCGGATCGCGTCAGCATGGACTTTCTCGGCCACAGGAGTCTCGCCATGCTCCAGCGGTACTCACACGTATTCGAGCCCGAGTACCGCGCCGAGAGCGAGAAAGTCATGCTCGATATTGACGGCGACTTGGGACCGGCTACGCCGCCGCATCGAACCTGAGCCCCTGGACCGCCCGCCGCCGATCTTCATCCCACACCCGAAGGTATCCGGCAGTAGTCGTGATCTGCGTGTGCCCCGCCAGGTCGCTGACGGTGTGGATTGGAACGCCGGAACGCAGGAGCTGCGTGATAAACGAATGTCGGAGTGAGTGAAGTGTGAAAGGCACGCCGGACGCTTGGCGAATCAGTAAGACCAAGCGGCGTAGCGTAATGACGTTGAGACCCTGCTTCGTGACTGCCGAGCAGAAGAACTCCGGCGCAACGATGCGTGCTTTCGTGCGCTCGACCAAGTACGTGCGCAAGAGCGCATCGAGCTCCGGGGCAATGAACATGAAGCGTTCCTTCCCACCTCCGCGGCCCTTCCCCTTCACAATGTGGATCGTCTGCTGTTCCAGGTCCACGTCGAGATACTGCAAACCAATGACTTCTTTCCTGCGAAGGCCGGCATATAGGACTATTCCGAGCATCGCCACGGCCCTACATCGGTCGAACCGCGAGGACCACGGGTAGTTCCGCGCGGAGTCCAGGATTCTCTGACATTCGGCAGGTGTCCGCGCCTTTGGGACCGCGGATGGCAGCACGGGAGCGCGCGCGTTCTCGAATGGATTCGCGACGTGGTTCGACGCGGCGAGATGCTGGAAGAAGGAACGATTCTTCGTCCAATAGGTGCGCACCGTGCTTTCGGACGGGGGCTTGGGCCGGTCGCGGAGCCAAGCCAGCCATTCGCCCACGTTGAAGAGGGGGCTGGGCAGCACCGCCATCTCGTCATCCGCGCGTGATCCGATAAATGAGCGAAGATTCTTGTACGCGACCTTATAGTTCGCGATCGTGTCACGGCTCTGCTTCTTCTCAAACAGCGCGGCGTAGCAGAAGGACGCGAACTGCGCGTCCACATCCAAGAGCGACCACGATGGAGTAAGGCGCGGCGCCTGCGGGTCGAGCGCGGCCGTGCCGGAATGATGATGAGTACCCATAAGAGGAGGGGATTAGGGATTGTGAGTCCCGGATGCCTTCCTCGTGTCGCTACCAGCGCGTGATCACATCCGAAGGGTTTGGGATGTGATCATTGGCGCCGTTTCGCTTCCTTAGGCCGCCCATTGTCTGGTCGCTTCTGGATGCCGTTGAGAGCCCACACTCGGATTCGAACCGAGGACCTCATCCTTACCATGAAAGCAACCGGCCTGCCTCGATGCGAAGTGGCTTCCACAAGCCGCTGCGACACGATTTCAGATCCTGCGCGGTTACATCTCTGCGTAGATGAGCACCGTGGAGAAACGTTCATCCGTGACGGTCTCTTGTCTACCAAGTCCTCGACCGTCGCGCCACGTTCGCGGCACACGATAGCTCGCGTATTGTACGAAACGATGGTGAACTCATGTTCCGCCTCCCACCGTAGAACACACCGTCCAGTCGCGACATGTGCTACCCGGAGGCGTAGCGGCCCGGATAGGACGCCCGGCGCGCTTCGTGCTCGGATCATGGAAGTTGTCGAGCGGTCTTCTGGCTCTGAGCCCCACGCTACCGATGGCACGACCCTGGTCTGTCAATCATGTCGGACGAACGTCGCGCCACGTTCATACACCGACGCTCTTGACCACCGTCTGTAGCTCAGTACGAAGCCTCTCGAGCTCCTCAACGATAACGTTCTCGAAAGCCGGAGCCCTTTGGCTCATGAACTTCAGCAGAACGTCTCCACTTTCGCCGTCATTCACGATCCTGTCGTACTCGCTTAGGTCGTCCTCGGACAATGTCGGCAGCACACGTAACAAAGTCGCTTGAAAGACCAACTTACTGATACGTGACGACATCTCGGCCCGCCTTGCAGGGATCATCTCCTGCAGTTCGAACCGATCAACAATCTGCTCACTGAGCCAAGACATGTTCTTAGCGCGCCCGTCTTCCGGAACCGGTCTCGCAACAGCGCGATCCCCAGGGTAACTGCCGGCGTCTTTCATGAGCCGCTGTCTTCTCTTGGAAGCCGCACCAACCTGAACACCGAGGAGCATCAGCACCGTCAGGATCATTCCAGTCGCAAGGCCAGGCAGTACAGTGAGCTTGGCCAGCTGTGCATTCGGAAAGATCCAGAAATAGAAAATGTAGCTTGCCACCACACCTGCCGGCCGGAATCCTGTCAGCACAGACGAGAGGGCGAGGCACCCGTTGCCGATCCAACCGAATGAGTGAATCCAACTGGCGAATCGATAAGCCCACTCTCCGAGAATCGTTAGACCAAGGAGGCTCGCCAACACTGCGAACAGTGGGCTGAGCACCGCCTGCCAAAACTCTTGTTGCGCCTCCTCATCCAGCTTGTCTTCGCTCCTCAAAATCTTCCTTAGTCCGACCCAGAAGCCAGTATTAAGGACAATCAGCACTAGGACGGCCACACCGGTCCAGAGCCGCCACTCACCTAGCGATGGATCGACTGGACCCACGACAGATCGGTCTGCACAACCAGAAGTGACAGCGACCGCGACAACAATACCGAGGCTCACTCGTGCGTTCATTCAGCTCTCCTGTTAACCAACCGGGACACGAATGCCATGAGACGTGAGACTGGACTGTGCAGTTCCTTGGTCAACAGATCGTAGTCGTCCCGTAGTTCGCTGGCACCGAGGGCCTTCAGGAGACCTTTGGCTTCACGGAGGACATCGCGTGCCTGTCCAGCACGCCCATACTCGAGGAGATAGAGACGTGCTAGCGCGAGGAGCACGCCACATCGCTCGTGTGGCCTCTCTGCGGGGCAGCAGGCCGCAAGCCACTCAGACAGAGCAATTCGTTGGCCGACTCGGAGTTGCGGCCAGACGTCGCGGCCAACGGACTCTAATCGCGCGTATCGCTCGGTCAACGGTAGTTCTGCGCAGAGTTCGTGCTCCAGGCGACGCAGTTCCTCGAGCGACTCCCGATCGTTCGGCCCGTGGGACCGTACCACCACGGCCGCGCCAATCGCGGCGGCGCGATGCCGAGCTTCCATCGCCGGCGCAGCCCGATTCAGTCGTGAGCTCGCCAGCGCATCGCAGAATGCCTCATAGAGACCGCCAGCCGTGTCCGTTTGTTTGACGGCTCGCGGAAGAGCAGACCAAAAGGCCACGAATCGCGTCGCCGCGTCCACCGTCAGCGCCTCCTCAGAGAGCGCGACCAGGCGATGATCTGCTCTTGACTGAGGGCGAGTGTGTTCGAAGACTCGCCACAGTGGCCCGTCGCTCCAGCGGCCTTCGTTATCGCGGTTGAAGTGCAGGTTGAAAGTCGTCACCCGTCTACTCGCATCTGCCGCCAAGAGCTGCAGTTGTCCCTCCGCGTTGGCCTCGAAATAAAGTGCGGTAATACCAGCGCCAAGAGTATGCCGCGCCAACGGTGTACCACTCGCGATATCGGCGATCGCGATATCCCCGTAGCGGCCGCCCTGAGCCACAAGCTGCCCGTCTGGTGACACACTCAACGCCGCCAGCTCAGAAACTTGGCGTATCGCAGCAACCTCTCGACAGGGATCCAAGCCCAACACGACGACATCACTATCCATGAGGGCGGCCACGAGGTACCGAGCATCCTGAGACACCGTAAGGTGACTCGCTGGTGCTACTAGCCGGCACAACACTTTATCCAACCGAAGCTGTGGGGCCCGCCACATCTCAACATGTCCATCGTACCGAGCCACAGCGATGCGGCGCGAGTCCGAGGTGACAGCAAGGGCCGAGACGCCGGAGAAGAACTGGTGGAAAGCGGGGGCAAGGCTGGATGCTGGAGTTTGACGAAGCGCTTCCTCAACCTCGGGACGGGTAGACGGCAGCATACCCGATGCAAGCAGATTGATCGCGTGATCGATGACGGGCCTCGCCTCAGGATCGGCAGCCGCCGCATCCTGAAGAAGGCGGTGAAGTCCGGGAAACCGGCGAACAGTACGCGTCTCGGGGCCGACGGAATAGACTGTCAAATCTCCTCCCAAGTCTCCCACGACTGCCCACCGTCCGTCAGGACTCACCACAACCCGTTCGAGCGTCAGTGCGTGGCTAGCCGCGGCCAACGGGCCCACTTCAACCTCACCTGACGGGAGAAGCTTTGCAAAAGGAGCCTGACCGCCTGCCAGAGTACCTACGCGTCGCCGCCCCTGGCGTTTGATACTACCTCCCGCCCATTCCGGAACCGGCCGGCAGATCAGGCACTGACAGCGCACCGCCTCCTGCACAAAAGCGCTCAGTCCATCGGGGTCGTGGTCGTACGCAACGAAACACCGTGTCCCTGCATCCGCGATGACCGCAATTGTGGCTGTGTCGGAGCTCGTCGCCAGTTCCTCGATTGCTACGCCCTTTGGCAGCGTCAGTCGTGAGTGTTCACGACTGCTTGCCGCGTCAACACATCGAATGCTGTTGGTCTCGCCCGTCGCCACCCACCATAGATGTTCCATCACGCCACCGCCAGCCGTGACAACGGTTCCGCCATCTCCGGAGAAGGCCGCGGCGTGATCGGCGCGCGCACGAGACCCGAAACGCACGTCGGGTGCGTGTTGATCAAGGTCAAGAATCGTTATCGAGCCGTCCCTATGCCCGACGAGTAAATGTCGCTGCGACTCGTCAAACGCCAACGTCTGTACCGGCGACGCCAAGTCGCTTCTGCTTAGCCTCGTCGCGAAGGTGTGAGCGCTAAGCAACACCACCAAACCGGGGCCATTATAGTTCCCGCCGCCCAAGGCAATCGAATCGGCGGCGACACTTATCGCCGCCACGTAACACTCCGGAAAACGTGCAACAACGGTATCCGAGGGCTCGGGGCCGAACGCACATAGTCGGACCGTGCCATCTTTGTCGAGGATCACGAAATGGTCGTCGTCTCTGAGCAACAAGCGGTTTGGCTCGCCCGAGCCGACGCGAATCTCTTCAATCCGGCTCGTGTCAATCAAACTCAAGCGTCTGAGCGCACTACCACGAACGTTTGACGCAAATACCAGTCGCTCGCCGTCCGAACAGAAGACCGGCCCCGCGACCACGTCCGCCGCCAGGCTGCGAAAGTATTGTTGCCAAATGTCGAGCACGACCAGCTCGTTCGCGGTCGTCCTGAGCGCAAGCCGATTGCGCTGTGCGTCCCAGGCGGAGGCGTAAGAGTTTGGACACGCGATGCGAGTCTCGACCGAAAGATCCGCCAAGCGAACAATCGCAAGACCGTTGCTCTCGAAGCCGGCAAGCCCTGGCACCGCTATCAAATGGTCCTTGGCCTCGGTCTGCCAGAGATCACAAAAGAACTCTCCACCGAGCGATGAACCTCCAAGCCCGGCCGATCGACTCCGTACGCAGCGCTTGTCGAGGCGGCTCCACTCACGGATCTTGTCATCCCAGCCGACCGTATAGAACCGGTCCAAGCCCGAATGCGCGAACGCCGAAACGGGTCCCCGATGCAATGTGGCCTGCATCGTGGCGTCTGGGCGATCCCGCATGAGGAGAATCGGTGGAAACTGCGGTTCGAGTCTCGGCCACGCAGCGGACAGGTCGTGTCGCAAAGCGCGATCCGGGGACGCCAGAGCCACGTCCGCCATGTGCTGCGGCACGGTGAACGGAGCCCGCTGAAGTGCGTCACCCTTGAATTCGATGGTCCGGCGCAGCAGCGACAGCATAGCCGCGTCGGCGGGTTCGACACTCTTGCTGGCTAGCTCCTCTATCAGGGGCTCGATATCCACCACGCCGGCGTGGAAGATCCAGAGACCCACCAGGAACGGGCTGCTCAACCACAGTACGGCCACCTTGACCTCACCAGCTCGAAGCCAGTGCAAGCATGCCCGGTCCGGCCTACATTCGGCTACATTGACCTGCGAGACCCTACCGGGTTTCCACCCGCCCGAATACGCCTGGGCAAGCCGCGCGTGGCACTCTCGAAGCTCATTGGGTGTTGCCGCAGCAAGGGCGAAAACACGCAAAGTGTCGTGAAAGAGCGCTACGCCCTGCGAGCTGCGAACCAGCACGGGACCGAGTTCTTCTAGCACGTATTCGAAGGCTACAGGGTCCACGCCCAGCGCTGCGCGAAGTGTGGTTTCCGGCACCGCTCGGTAGGCCGTCGCCGCGACCAACACTGCCCGATGATGCACGAAGCCTCGCTCCCGCGGGAGCGAGGCCCACCACGCCCAAAACACTCCTTGCTGGTTTCCCGTTCGAGCGAACTGCGCGAGGGCATCTTCACCACGGCGTCGCAGCACCTCGCCGAGGAAAGTGGTGAGCAGAGGGACGCCGCCCGCGATTCGATAAAGTGCGTCAATGTCCACCCGTGACAGTTCGCTGAGTGAAGCATTCGCGTGTTTCGACAATGCGAGCGCGAACTCATCGATGTCGAAGGGCAGACAGCGGTATTGCTGGCGTGAGAACCTCGCCCAGCTTTCACGATCTACAGCCGGGTCTCCTGAGTCGCCGATTCGAAATGTGACGAGACACTTAACGCCTGCGGGTAGGCGTTCCGGAAGAATTCGAAGAAGATCCAGCGCCGCCCCTTCATCAGTACGCGACTCATCGATCGCGTCGATGCAAATACACAGTTGACGCCCTTCACGCTGGAAGCGGTCGCCAGCAGCGCTAATGTAACGCTGGAACCGATCCGCCTCGCGTGTATCGGGGCTCGTGGTTGATTGTGGCTGAAGCTCGGGCGGCGACCCCACGGCCTTTTCCAACTGGTGATTCAACAAACGCAGAGCGACTTCTGGACGATGCCAATTGAGTGCTCTTTGACAGAAGTGATGCACGCTCTTCATTGAGGGCGGAATCACTCCGGTCAGCACTGACACAGGCAGTGCCGGAGGGTGTGACGGATTCGCTGCGTTGGCCACACTGGCCATGATTGTCGTCTTGCCTATGCCTGCGACACCCACGATGCTTCCATACCCGCCATTCGGGTCAGCGAAAAACGACGTCAGCCACGGGACGAGCCCTTCGCGCGGAACGAAGCTGCGAGCGGCATGTTCAGAGAACTGGCGAAAGGAGTCGCGGTCGGATTCGGAGCCGACCGAGGGTGTCGGGGAGAACTCGCGGAGTGCGCGTGCGGCGTCGTGGCGCGCCCTTGATAGATCTGATACTTCTGGACCTGGAGCCAACCCTGAGTAGTTGATGAACTGTGGCGCACCGTCGAGGTCAACGTGACTGAACAGGTATAAAACTCCGTTGTCCGAGTCATCGCCACGCCACGTCATCCACGGATATACAGGAATCCAACGGTTGCCCTCCGCGACACCTGCCAGGACGGCCCCGACCGGGAGATGGCGACTCTGTCCTCGAAGGACGTCTATTTCCGCCCCGCACGTTCGCCCAACTGAGTCGAGTACACGCCACGTCCGGCTGGAATCACCATGCGCAACCACCAGTTCGATGGGCGCGAGCTGCTGCAGTCGATTTCTCACTACGTCAAACAGATCGACCAACTCTTGCACCAGCTCGTTGTCGTATCTCGAATGTACGAGTTGGTTCCTGATTTGAACAGCCCGATCGAGGTAGTGAAGCGTGGACGCCGCCCCTAGCGGCCGGGCAATAAATTGCTGGAGCGCGATGAGGACCGGGTGGCGCTCCTCGTCGATGTCGAGGGACAGCACCTGTTTCGTTCCCTCCCTCAACGCACCATCAGCCATCGGCTTGGCGAGTCGACTCCGAAATGCGGCATCAGCGACCGGAGTTCGAATGGATGGATCGTGATAGTAGTGCGCGAGGCAGAGGATGTGAGAGAGGCGAAGGATGCCGGTGAGGGCCTCGCGTACACGCCAGGGACGTTCTGGCGACTCTGCGTCGGTCGCGTCAACCCGACGAAGTAGTGCCTCCAGAGGTGGAGGGCATGCCGCCGGCGTCGCGTCGCCAACTGCCGATCGAGTCATTCAGCATCCACGAGGAGCGCCTCGATCAGACCCGGCACACTCACCGCATACGAGGGAGGAACCGACTCCAAATCGCATCGGACCAGCGGGCTGGCGGCATCTAGAATTCCCACTACGTCGGCGCTGAATAGCCCAGACTTATGAGCGAGACTATGAAGGTCGGCGCTCCGGCCGTCCCGCTGTTCAATTGCCACCCGCCGTAATAGTCCGCGAGTCGTGGGAGGCATCACGGTCTCGCGCAGTCGCTGACGCCAGAACAGCTTCTGTTCGAGTTCAGTGGGCGCTGGTTCTAGGGCATTTTCGGTTTGAAGGAAGGACCACTGATTAGGCATCCACGTTACTCGCCGTTCAGCGGTCAGTACGATCGATAGAGAAGTTCCCATCTGCTTCAGAAGCATCCATGTGTGTCGATCCGCAAGCAGGGGCCGGCCATCAAGATACTCAGCTCCCTCGACAATCAGTACGGTTTGCCGCTGTCGGAGGGTGTCAATGACGCGCTTGCTCCGCTTAGGGGTGTCTCCGTCGTCCCAGACGTCTAGATTCAGGTGACGTTCGAGGAGCGCCAAAATCGCCCTGCCGCTGCATGCCAGTGGATGATCACGGAGAGAGACGACGATCGGGCTTATCCTCGGCGACCACTCGTGCGCTATGGCCATCGCGAGTCTCTCCTTGTCAGAAAACGGGGGGCCGACAACGACACAGGTCCGATCGGGAGCGTTGAATTGCACAGGCACAGTTGGTCGATTAGAAGGCTTATCCTCGATGATTCCTTTCAGAGCACGGACCAAGCGTGAGAGTCTAGGTCCTGCCGGTAACGCTTCGACCTGATCGAAACTCGGCAGAGCTGGTAAGCACGGGCCAAGCGGCTGGAACGCATCGAGCAACTGATCGATCAAACTGCTCGCGCGGGCTGCTTCTTGAGCTATGTCGATGTGATGCTGAAGGACGTTGCGGTAGCCTTGAAGCCACCGCAAGTGCTCGATCCACCAAGCGAGACCGTGGTTATCAAGTTGCAGACTTCGTTTGGCATCGTCCGATGCCACTACGGCCTCGGAGAGCAGATCCGGGAGATACTTTCTCGCCGCTTCCGCGTCGCGGGACTCCAATATCCTGAATGCGGCCACATCGGACAACGCAATATCGTCACATACGCGATAACAACAGGCACCGACTGCCCACAATACGATCCGGTCAAGCAGCTCTCCATAGCGCAACAAGATCGCGTGGCCGTTCATGCGCGCACTCCAAGCGTCCGACATCGACCACATGACCGGCGTTGCATTTCATTGGCGAGGCTGTTGATACGCGACGCTCCTTAACTGCGATGTCCATATCGGCAAACACACATCGAGAATTGAAGCAGTCCAGAATTCTCCGTTTTTGCGCGCGAGTATTCTCATCCGTGAGGTGACAGAGGATGAAGAGAATGAATCCGTTCCCGACGAGACAGGCCCTGCGGCCTAGCCGCAACGACAGCCTTCGGGATCACCTTCGTCGCGGCGCCGCTTATAGCGCGCACAAATGATCTGTTCCGCGTCATGATTTGGCTCGGAGTCCTTCCCGCTCGTCGACGACGTAGGCAACGAGACGGTCGCACGCCTATTTCGGCGACCGTCGAACGCCAGGTTGTCGATGATGACCGGCCGGCTCTGGCCTCTCTTGAATTAAGGAGTGACGCCGTGGCTTGTTTCCCTACCCCCTCGCTCAGCGCGGTGTTGACGTTTCTGGTGAGTCGCGTGATCACCGCCCGGAAGGCGAGGGTTGGCCACTCGGCGAAGGTGGCGACCGCCCGTCGCCCGCCCGCGGGCTCACCATGAGGTCCGACTCCCAGTGGCCGGGTGCGACCTTGGCGTCCACCTCCGGAGGAAGGATGTAGCGTCCGTGCCTCCTACCCTACTGCCTGGGTGGGGCTTGCTGCTGCGGCGCGGGTGATGCGTTTCACGGTCGAATTTCGGTCGAGCTGCTGGATTGACGTTTTTGCGAGAAAACGTGCGTTCGTTGGAATCCGGCTTGTCAGTGCCCCGTCCGGGCGATGCCGTCTGACTGGCGCATAGCTTCGTGCAGCAAATCGGCACGCTTATCGGTGATGCGGAAGTAGACCATCGTGGACTTGATGTCGCGGTGGCCAAGCCAGTACTGAACGTCGGCCGGCGTCCAGCCGATCTCCGCCAGATGGACGGCGATGGAGTGTCGCAGGCTGTGGACGTGCGCCCGGTCTCGTGGAAGGCCTGCGGCCGAGGCGTACTTGTGGAACAGCCGGTTGATTTCGCCTCCCGAGAGTGGCCGCGATGACCGGCGGCGGGATCGGAACAAGTATCGGGTGCCGTCATCCGGCCTGACCGCGAGGTAGCGCGCGTAGAGCAGGAGGGTTCGCTCATGCAGGCGGTATCCCTGTGATTTCCCGTGCTTGACCCGGAAAATCCAAATCCGATCTTCGCGGAAGTCATCGAGGGTAAGAAGAGCCGCTTCTTTTCGCCTGAGTCCGTGCCGGTAGATGAGGTCGAAGAGGAGAAGATCGCGCGGATCATTGATCTGATCGAAGAGGCATTCAACCTCTTCTTTGGTGAGGTACTTGACGGTCTCCTGATCCCACCGTCGAAGTCGCATCGCGCTCGTGTTCTCCGCACGAGAAGCGACTCTAACGTTTTCTCGCATAAGCGTTTGTCGGGAAGGGCTAGAGGGTTGGAGACCTACTCTGCCCCTGTCCACGGACCCCGTAAACGCCGCTCAGACCCCGCTGCAGCCCAGCGCTCCTTCCGCGAGGTAGCTCACGCCATGCGTCCAACGAAGAGCAGTATCGTGCGCCGGCAGAAGACACTTATACGTCGCACGGACCGCGCCCTCATCCGCGAGCTGTTTATCGAGCGCGTGCCGCTCTACTCCCTCGCGGCTGCGCTCCGGCTCACGCGCACGACGCAGGTGGAAGTCGAGGCGGCGGTAGCGGCAGGCGAGATCGCAACCGAGATCTTCGGCGGGCGACCCCACGTTCCGTGGGACGACGTAGCGAAGCTCGCGCTCGACCGCTGGACACCGAGAATGATCAACGGAGCACTCGGCGCTACCGATCGACTGGCCGTCATTCCACTCCTCAATCGCACTCAACAGATCGAGGTCTTCCTGCCGGTCTATCAGATTCGGCTCATCCACTACCTCGCGGAGATGGAGCGCGGGTACTTTCGAGCGCGCCTGAACGCGAGCGATGTGCTCGAACGGCATCTCCTCGACCTCGCCGGTGCCGTCGACGCCGACGAGCTGGAACTCGCGATTCCTGGGTTTCGCGCGGCACTCCAGTACCCGTACTTCATCCCGCGCGAAGACGACCGGTTTACCGCTTTCTGCTGGTACTGCGGCCGAGTAAGCGACGTGCCGGGCCGGCAGGTCTGCACCGACTGCCATCGACGCCACGAACCACGACCGCATCTCGGCGAAGACGGCATTCCTGAATTGGATCAGGAGGAGTGAGGCTTTTTTGGCCTCCGAAAGACACGTAAAGGAGTCGAGACCATGCACGACGGAGTGACACGACGTGGCGTTTTACAGCTCTTCGCGGCGCTGACGGCTGCGGTGCCGCTCCTTACGCGCGGCGCCTCTCCGCCCTTGCTGTCAGCGGCCGACACACTGTCTCCGGCGACACAGGCAACGGAACGCGTCGTTGGCTCGTCGCGGCCGACGCCATTGGAGTTGTACCTGCGGAGCCGGGGCGTGCGGCCAGCACATCTCGCGCGGGAGTGCGGATACGAACGCGCACACCTGCTGCGCATCCGCATGGAGCGGATCGAGCCGACGCCCGCCTGCGCGGTCGCGATCGTGTACGCGCTCCGGCGGCTCGCGCGCGAGGAGCTGGTGCTCGCGGACGTGTTCCCGCCGGCGATTGTCGAGGCGGCATGGCGCGAGCGGCGCGCCATCGTCCGGGAGTATCACCCCTTCGAGCACCGCGCGGTGCGCGCCGTATTCCGGGAAGGCGGTCGCCGTGGCTGACGAGGTGCGGTATGAGCGCATCGGGCCGCCCCGGAAGCTCCGCTGCCGGACGCGGCGTACGACGTGGCGCTGCAGGATCTACCACGTGCCCGAAGAGCGGTTCCACCGCGCCGACGCGATCCACGTGGCGGCTCACGCCGTGGTCGCGTTCGACTTCAGCATCCCGATCCGGCGCGCGGTCTTCGACGGGCGACACCGCGTCTTCGAGGCGGCGTGGGGATCGCTCGCATACGCGCGGGATGACGCGAGCACCGAGGCGCGTATCGCGCTTGAGCGCGACTGCATCGCGGTGCAGTGCGGTGTCGTCGGGCGGGCGCTCGCGCTCGGGTGGTCGCACAAGGTATGGGGTTGGGATGACCAATCGCTTGCCTGCGACCTCATGGAGCGCTTCGAGTACGACAGCGGCGTGGTCACGGGCTCGTTCAACTACCAGCGCGAACGCGCGCGCGTGCTCCTCGGCGACGGCCTGACGTGGACGCGCGTCGAGCTCCTCGCGCAGCACCTGCGGGCGGTGCGGTCGATGGACGGTCCAGCGGTCGCCGCGTTTCTCACGGACCTCCGCACGGATGCCACGGTGGTGCCCTCCGGTGCCGCATGGCGCACGCCGCCGACGCCCGGCGTGGAAGCGAACGCCGTCCTGGTGTGGCGACGGCCCACGCTCACGGAAGCGCTGCGCGGCATGGACGGCTATCAAGCGGCGCAGCAGGAGGAGTGGTGACCATCGCGCGACTACAACGGGGTGTCACGCTCGCGGACGTGCTGGTGCACGAGGCCGGGCACGCGGTTGCCGCGTGGGAACTCGGCGTCCGCATCGGCGCGATCCACGTGCATATGCGTGTGCGCGAGGGTCGGATGACGTTTGCCAGCGACGTCGGGCTCGGCCGCTTTCCCGCGGGGTCGGACGCGCTGCGGCTCGCGATCGAACGGGAGATGGTGGTGCTCCACGCCGGGCTCGTCGCGCAGAAGCGCTTCCACTACGAAGGCGCGTGCGGGCTCGTGCCGCGCACCGACTACGAAGGCATCCTCGCGACCGCCCTTCAAGTGGAGACCGATCTGCGGCTCATCGACGAGTGGTCGGACTACGCCGAGGAACGAGCCCGCGCCCTCATAGAACTCCCGCAGACGTGGCGGCGCGTGGAAGCGCTCGCCGTGGAACTTGCACGGCGGCCGGTGCTCCACGGCGAGGAGGTCGACGCCTTCCTCGCGGGCGTGCGTGTGCCGCGGACGGCGAACGCGCGGCTTGCGTACCGCAGGCGCGAGGCGAAGGAACGCTATTGCCTGTCACAAGATCCGAAGGACCGAGAGCCCGTCGAGCGGGCGATCGTCGCAGCGCGGAGGACGCGATGACCGGTCCGTTCACCGCCGTCTTCGCGCAGGGAGACGGAAAGATCATCGCGTACATCGAGGAACTGCCCGCGACGTACGCAGAGGGCGCGACGATCGAGGATGCGCGCGCGGCGCTCATCGCCGAGCTGGCTCTTACGCTCGCGGCGAACCGGCACGAGACGCATCAGGACTTTGCGGGTGCGCGGGTTGTTCGTCGTGAGCTGCTCACCGTGCGGGGGCGATCGTGACGGATGCCTTCTTCGACAACCGTCCGAGCTTCATGTGCGCATGCGGCCACAAGAAGAGCCGGCACTGGAACACCGCGGCGAGGCCGAAGGGACCCTGCATGGACTGCGCGTGCACGGCCTTCACGCCGGAGCCGATGTGCCGCTGCGGCCACGGCAAGAAGGCGCACGAGCAACACCCCCAAGGGCACTGCAAGGAGGCGTACAAATGTGGGTGCAAACAGTTCCGCGCCGCGTAATCCGCAACGGCCGAGGAAAACCCTGTGGAAAAGTGCGTAGGCCGGCCCACCTTCGCTGTGTTCCCACAGCGGCGAGAGCGATCTGCACACCGTGGAGAGCAGTGAGGTATCAGCGTCTACGCGGTGGAGAGCGGGGCAGGATCGTGCTCTCGGGCGACTACGATTCGTCGCATGACGCGCGACGAGTACGGGAAGCGCATCGTGCAACTCCGCCCGATGATGACAGTCTTTCGCGGAGACTTGGAGTGCGGCGAGGTCGGCGGGTCGAACGGCAACATCTCCGCCCGCGAGGATGGCCGCGGGTACCACGTCGGTGGTGCGGTCTCGGTCATGGAGGCGCGCGCGATCGTCGCGGCGGTGAACTTCGTGGCGGTGAACTTCGTGCGGGAATTGTGCGCGCGTGATGAACGACCTGCAGGAGATCGAGCACCACATCCGCACGGCGCTGAAGCGGTCCCACGTGAAGCGCAAGGTAGTGGAGGAGCGGATGCGGCGCATCACCCACGCCGCGACGCTGCTCCTGGACCCGCGCCTGTCGCTCGTACGCGTGCAGCTGACGATCAGCGTCGCTGATCTGTACGCGGCCCTCTTCATGGTGGTTGTCGCTGATACGTTCCAGGACGGAGAGCACCCAGGTATCGCGGGTGATTTCTTCCGGTTCACGCGCGAGGAGTGCGACCTCCTCCACCGGACGTTCGCGCTGCTCCATGAGCGGTACTTCGGATTCGCCCCGTTGCCCGTTGAGGACGAAGCATGACGTTCACGGAGCGCGTACGAACGCTGTTCCGCCATACGCGATACGACGATCTCCCCCTTCACCGCGATCTTTGTGCCGGGCGACAGGAGCGGGTACTGCGGGTTCATCGCGGAGGTGCCGGGCGCGCTCGTGCAAGGCGACATTTCTGGAGGAGACCCGAGAGGGGCTGCGCGATTCGCTCGACATGATCCTCCGGTTACCACGCGGCGATGACGAAGAAATGGCTCCTCGAAGAACGGCGCGAGCTAATCGAGGAGCCGTTCATCGCGTACCCATCATGAAGCCACCACTGGAAAGCTTTCCTTCCGCCACGGCTCAGCTACCATGATTGTTGATGGACTTCCTCGCGTGGAACAACGCGATAGCGGCGCACTTTTTCCGACCGGAGTACGCCGGGAAGACCGTTTATCTCTACGTTACTCCTTCGGTCATTGAGGAAATTGGCGGACAAGGCTCGGTCCAGGCTTTTGTTGATGCGATGAAAGCAGGACCTGACTGGGCTTCCAGATCAGGACTCTGCCAAAAGGCCCTGCAGTCGATGCATCGGTGGAGGGAGCGATCACTGGAGTTCCCGCCGTACATTGGCTATCTCGCCCTGTTCGTGCTCGCCGCTGGGATCGAGGCGGATTTCTCGCAGCAGGCATATTACCCGCGACTCCGCATGGTTCTCGGAGAGACGCCAACGATCGGAACGTATCCCTCATTCGAGCGGATGCTCGAACTGTGGAGCGACCTCGAAGAATGGTTGAATCACGAGCGCAGCGGGGAACTCGGGATTCTGAGGACTGACATCGCGGGAGGGTGGCTGCATGTTGGACTCCCAACGGCACAATCGGTGCTTACGGAATCAGAACGCGAGCGTCTCCACGAAATTTTCGCCGATGGTGGGCTCGACCCTGAGTTCCCGCCCTCCGATTTAGAATTGGTGCGGACGGTCCGCGCGGGAGGAAGCGGGGCGCTTCGCCCACGCACGCTGCGCGCGCTTGAAAGCGCGCAATCAGAGTACGGTGCCGTTCTCATCGACCGGATATTGGAAGAGCTAGAGAGCTGGGACGGGACGACCCGAGCAGCACTCGCAGAGAACGCTACGGGAATACGGCTGGGTATCGCCATCCTCTGCCTGACGAGCATTGATGAAGTCAGTCACCGTGTGCGGATGGAGCTTCGATGCAGATTTCCTGAGCCCTTTCCTGAGGATGTCACCTTCCGGCACCTCGATGAGTTCTACCGGTGTGTGGAAGGAGCCGATGGGTACTCGACAGCATTCGTGGATGCTTCGAGCCAGCGCTTCAACCCTGCAACGCTCGACTGGAATCGCACGACCGTACTTCGGGGGAGTACGGCGACGGTGGGCGTCAGGTGGCAAGGGGCACCTATTCGGGTGTTCGCCGATGCATCAGAGAGGGGGCTTCCCGGATTCGTCGAGGTGCCATCTCTCGATCCGTCCAGGAAGTTCATCCTTGCAGCGTCACCCTCGGTCGTAGCGGCGGTACAGGAGTGGGGCATGAGGTCTTGCGCCGATTTCAGGGAGCTCGGCCTCTCTGGCGGCCCAACTGGATACCGGTTTTTCGCAGCGTCGCGCGCATTCGATGATGAACTGATCCGGCAGCAAGCGCCACGCCTCAGCTTCTCAAAGCAGCTCCGGCGGATCCGCGTGATCGGCGGCATCCATGTACCCGGCATGCAGGGCTATTTCCGATTTGCTCCTCCGTCCATTCGACTCGATGGTGGGACGGAAGACGATACCGTTGCCATGAACGGCGTGGTGGTGCGGCGCGATCCCGGCGGCACGTTCGACATTCCAGAGGAGCTGCTCGCGGAAAGCATCATTGTCGTCACGGCAGGGAACCTAAAGCGGATCATCTACCTGCAAGACGGGGGATCGGTGCCGGAGTGGCCGCTGCGACGCTACACCGACGACGGCAGTTCCGCTCCTGCGACTACGGAGACATTGGCCTGTGGCGTCGAGGATTCCGCTGCTACTCCTGCGCTCACGCCAGATCCGTTGCCGACGATCCCAGCGGGCGTCCGTGCATTCGTGATTGGGCAGAGAGCCGGGGAGATTACGACGAGCACCGAGGCGCTGCCGTTCGATCCTGTATGGCTCGTATTCCAGCGCGGGAGGGACGAGTATCACGTACGGTACGTTGCTGCCAACATTCTCGAGCCGCTGGGCGGCGGACGGCGTGGTTCAACAACCAGCAAGGAATTGCGAGCGTGGAAGGAACTACTATGGCATCACCGGAAGCGCATCGCCGTTCCGGGTTTCGAGCCTCTCCGGCGACTTTGGCAGAAATACCAGGACGCTGCAGAACATGCCTAAGGCCGCCGATAAGCTCGCATTCGCGGTGTCGAGTAGCGACGCGGTATCACGTGCGCAGTACAAACGGGTGTTTGACCGCCTCTACATTACGGACGCCGTGACCGCGGGATTCAATCTAGATGATGTAGACCGCTATCGCCGCGATGTGGCGCGTGATCTAGAGGCGCTCGGCGTCTGCGACTTTCTGTATCGGGAAGATCGTGTTCGTGCGTGTTCCCCATATTTGTCGGCGCTTCCTCGCGCCGGCCTGCCCGCGGTGATCCTGACCGGCGCTCGCACGCCCGACCTCCTCCGCCGATTGAAGACCGTGGCTAAGCAGCGCCGGGCCGTTGTGTTGATGACGGCCTGCGACCAGCCCGCGTTCCCGCTCCTCCCGAATCGCGTGGAGGTGCAGGCGGCAACAGTGGAGGCGTTGCGCGAGTTCGCCTCGACTGCGGATGTCCCGTTCCTTGAAGCGCCGGCGGCGCGCCTCCTTCTCGGCCATGCAGCGAGCATCGATACGTACCTCGCCGCTCGTCGTTGGCAGCCTCGCGCGGAGGAACCGAACTGGATGCGTGAAGACTTCGATCCTGCAGTTCTACACTTCACGCGAGCGGGCAGCGCTACAACGAGGTTGTCCTCGTACATGCACCCGCAGCTCAGGCATCTGAGGGAACATTTCTTCGTAGAAGGCGACGCAGTCGCCTCCGTCGATCGCGACTGGGGAAGGTTCTGCGCGCTCGCACGAGCGGGTCGGAATGCGCTCCACTACGACGCTTCGCAAGCAGCGCTATTCGTCCCCGTGACGATTCCGCTTCCGAGGATCTACGCCCGCGCCCTGACTCTGTGTTCGGGCTTCGCGCCGCAGGAAGTGCACGACCCAATGATCGGTACGTGCCGCGCGTTCCTCCGTGTGCCAACCGCATACGTGGCGCTTCTCGGTATGAAACTACAGCAGCGGATCGTTCCGGTCTCATTCCCTCACCCCCTCAGAGGTGCCCATGATTGATCCGATTTCGGCTTTCGATTCCGTCCGCGATCAGTTCCTCCGATACGTCCGGACGGCGTTTGGAACACGGTTCCCGGCGATTGAAGCAGAGCGCCAAGCGCTCTTGCAGCAACCGGAGGCGTTTAGCCAACCACCGTGGATCGAACCGGTGCCGCGATACCGGCAGACTAAGAAGACAGTCAGCGACATCGATTCCGTTGACGTGCCTGGGCTCAACCCGCAGACCATTGCTGACTTTCAAGCGCTCGCCAGTGCCGGACTCGTCGGCGACTATCCCCTATACCGGCACCAGCTAGACATGCTCCGGTTCGCAACCAGCGGCCGCAACGCGGTCGTCACCGCAGGCACCGGTTCCGGTAAGACCGAGGCATTTCTGCTACCGCTCTTTGCGTATCTCGCGCAGGAGTCGAGCAGTTGGTTAGCGCCGGAGGCCACGTTGCCCCACGTCAACGACTGGTGGCGCGACGAAGGATGGCTCACGTCTTGTGCACAGCAGACGGGCAGGCGAACGCTCTCGCGGTCGTACCGCGTCCCCCAGCGGGGCCATGAGCGGAGACGCGCGGCTGTGCGAGGGCTCATCCTCTACCCGATGAATGCGCTCGTCGAAGACCAGTTGACCCGATTGCGCCGTGCGCTCGATTCACCATCTGCGCGTTCGTTCTATCGTGACCGCCGCGGCGGGAACCGCATCTACTTCGGGCGGTACAACGGGGAAACGCCGGTTCCGGGCCATGAGTTCACGCAGGCCGGTAGCCCGAACAGACCACGCATTGACGACCTCCGGAAAGCGCTCGACCGGATGGAGCGCGCATCCCGCGCAGCGTCAGCGCATGCCGCAGGGGGCGGTGACGCTGATGCGGTGTACTTCTTTCCCTCGCTCGATGGGAGCGAGATGCGCAGTCGTTGGGACATGCAGGATGCGCCGCCCGACATCCTCATCACAAACTACAGCATGCTCAGCATCATGCTCATGCGTGATGCGGACGATCCTATTTTCAGGCGGACGCGCGAATGGCTCCAAGAGGAGGGCAGCGTCTTCCATCTGATTATCGACGAGTTGCACCTGTACCGCGGTACAGCGGGGACGGAGGTCGGCTATCTTCTCCGGCTCCTGCTCGCACGTCTCGGCCTGTCGCCCGACAGCCCGAAGCTCCGTATCCTCGCGTCGAGTGCCTCACTCGACGGAGACGCTGATAGCCTCACGTTCCTTCGTGATTTTTTTGGAGTGGAATGGCAGCCGGACCAGGTCATCGCGGGAGATGTGGAACGGGCAGATGGAGAGCACGAGCCGCTTCCAGTGAAGGGTTTTGCGGCGATCGGTGCTGCAATCAGGGAAGAACGCGACATCGATCCGGCGCTGCGCGAGGCCGCATCTGAACTCTCGCCCGGCAGCAGTGGCGATGATCCTCTTCGTAACGTCATCTCCGCGTTGGAGACTGGTGATGGCGTCCGCGCTCGCCTGCTCTACGGCGCTTCGGAAGATGGCGCACCGCGGGCAGTGCCAGTTGAGACATTTGCGAGTCGCGTATTCGGCGCGGCCGATCCAGAGGTGCTGAATGACGCCGTACGCGGCCTTCTGTACGTACGGCAGTCATGCGAAGCGACAGCAACTGCGCCGCTCCCGTCATTCCGCCTGCACTGGTTTTTCCGGAACATCGAAGGATTGTGGTCGTGCACGATGCCCGGATGCTGCTCCGAAGGAGATCGACCGGTTGGGCAGCTTTTCTCGGTGCCGCGCATCCTGTGCGCGAATCCTGAGCAACCGCACCGAGTGCTCGAAACGCTGTACTGCGAGCAGTGCGGGACGATGTACGTCGGCGGCGGCCGATTTACCTTGCCGAATAACAGTGGCTGGGAACTCCTCAACACCGACCCCGATGTAGAGACGCTGCCGGATCGCGCGATCGCACGTCTCGTTGAGCGTCGATCCTTATTGGACTACTGCGTGTTCTGGCCATCTCGGGAACCGCTACACGTTGATGCACACGACGCGTGGAAGCAACCCCGATCAGGCCCGCAACCACCG
The DNA here is from genome assembly GCA_039932995.1 of Acidobacteriota bacterium. GTDB lineage: Bacteria > Acidobacteriota > Thermoanaerobaculia > Gp7-AA8 > Gp7-AA8 > QHVT01. The sequence goes on from JBDTOZ010000615.1 coordinate 26,305, forward strand.
ATCCGCGTAGCGTGGCGAGCTGCGAGCCTCAATACGGCAAACGCGAGGGTTGTCTTCGGGGCCGAAGAGGGTGCGTCGTGGGTCCACGGATTCGTACTGGCAGCGACCGGCGGCGGCGACGAGGACCACCGCGCGACGAATGCGATGCCCGCGGTGTGCGCGAGCTGCGGCACCAACTACAGCCCGCGACGCAACCGCAAGTCCCCAATCCGAGGATTCCGGACCGGCTTCTCGAAAGTAAGCCAAATCCTCACGAAAGAACTCTTCCGCGTATTACCAGCAGGCGATAGGCGAAAACTCGTCGTATTCTCAGACAGCCGGGAAGACGCGGCAGGCATCTCGAACGGCGTCGAGCGCAATCACTACTCGGATCTCGTCCGCGAGGCGATCTTCGATGAGCTGACAAGCGAGGCGCTCGGAGCAGCGAGTCTCGTTGACGATCTTCGGAAGTACGGCGAGCCCCGATCGCCACAGGCGCTCACGTACGACAGAGGTCATCCGGGAATGGCGGCAGAGATCACGAAGGCGTTGCGTCTCGCCGACCGGCCGATTCCGGAGGGACTCGATGACGAATATCGCGCCGTCATTGAGGAGCTTCGCGGCAAGGCGGTAGCGAGGCTCCAGGAGATCTCCGCGGTCGCGGGGCGTCGCACCGTGCCGGCGCGCCTGCTCTTTGAGCCCATCAACACCGAAGACACGCTCCGCCCTGGCGCGCTCATAACTCGGCTCAAGCGTCTGGGTGTGAATCCGGCAGGGAATGATGTCCTGTACCAGGAGTTCAAGTACGACGGTGCGTACCGGCCCTGGACGACGCTGTTCGACTTCTCCACGCCAGACGGTGGATGGCGCGGAGACCTCTCACCAGCCGGCGTGCTCTCGCGCGAGATGCTGCGGGCCAAAGTCGCCACGGAAGTCTGCGGTGTTCTGTTCAGCAGGCTGTACTTTGGTTTCGAATCCGCCGGGCTCGGCTATCCGACCACGGCGCTCAGCACATCCGCGGAGACACTTGCCGTGCGCGCCGGCGTGTCGCTCGACGTTCTCCGTTCGGTCGCCGACGGCACACTTCGCATTCTTGGAGAGCTGCACCGCTATCCGGACCAGGACAGCGACTTTCCTCCCCCTGCTGATTGGCTGAACTGGGACAACGCGCGTCGGTTCGTCCAGCGATACGTTGACGGCTGCGCGGCGATTCTCCATGTAGACCGCCTAGCGCTCCGGGATGCCGTATGGGACGCCATCTGCCAAGAAGCCGGGCATGCGCACATGAACATACTTCCCCGGCGGCTACAGGTCCGGATCGCAGCGGCCGACGATCCGGTGTGGACCTGCAGCTCATGCCGCCGTGATCATTTGCACCGGTCAGGAGGGCTCTGCACCCGGTGTCTTGCCATGCTCCCTCTGGACCCGGCGACATCGTGCGGTCTCCTCCGCGCCGGAAACTACTACGCGCAACAGGCAGCGGACAGGGAGCCTCCCATTCGTCTGCATTGCGAGGAGCTGACGGCGCAGACCGACGATCAGGCTGAACGGCAGCGGCTGTTCCGCAACATCCTCGTGGATATGCCGGCAACGAGACCGGGCGACCGAACTCTCATTCCCGCCGTCGATGAGATCGATGTACTGAGCGTGACGACGACGATGGAGGTCGGCGTCGACATAGGGAGTTTGCAGGCGGTGATGCTCGCGAACATGCCACCGATGCGGTTTAACTACCAGCAGCGGGTGGGAAGGGCCGGACGCCGCGGCCAGCCCTTCGCATACGCGATTACCCTCTGTCGAGGCCGGAGCCACGACGAGTATTACTACAAGAACCCGCGAAGGATTACCGGCGATCGTCCGCCGACCCCCTTCCTCTCGATGGAGCGCGTGGAGATCGCGCAGCGACTCGCCGCGAAGGAGTCGCTGCGACAGGCGTTCGAAGCGGCAGGCGTCATGTGGTGGGATGGCCCAACTCCCTCAGATTCGCATGGTGAATTCGGCCTCAGCTCAGACTGGGGTGGCGCGAGAAAGGATGCGATCCTTGCATGGCTCGCCGCCGATCCAGCCGTTGACCAGATCGCGCGCACAATTGCCGCTGCGACAGAGGTCCCAGTCGTCGAGCTTATAGCGTACGTGAGAGGCCCCCTCGGCAATCGCATCGACGAATGCGTCGCCAACACAGAGCTCATCGGCACCGGTCTCGCGCACAGACTCGCGGAGGGTGGTGTGCTACCGATGTTCGGCATGCCATCGCGGGTCCGAAATCTTTATCACCGGCCTTACGCCGATGGAGGAGCGATTGATCGAGACCTCGACCTCGCGGTGACGGAGTTTGCGCCAGCGTCACAGAAGACGAAGGACAAGAGGATTCTCACGGCGATCGGTTTTACGACGCCTCTCATCCAGATCCAGAATAGGACTGAACCGCTTCCCGGCGATCCGCTCGCGTGGAAGCGCTGGATGGCCCGATGCGAGTCATGCTTCGACACGCCTCCCGTGACTGTCGAGCGTCCCGACACTGATCACTGCGGAAACTGCGGAACGCTGACGACTGACAATCCACCTTTCCGCGTCTTTCAGATCGCTGTTCCCGCAGCGTTCCGCACGTACTATGGATGGGGCGACGACGCCAAAGAAGACGGCGAAATCGCGAGCGGTGGCACGGCCACGATCGCCGAATCTTCCGCACTGACCTATGTACCAGTTGCGGGTACGAACACGTCGATTGCCTTCACCCAAGGACGCGTCTATCGCCTCAATACCAATCGAGGGCAGCTCTTCGCCGGCGCCCGCGGGACGGCATCGCTCAATGATCGCAAATACCAGATGCAGAACCAATGGATCGCAGAGGCGTTTCAGGGTGCCAATCCGCCCGGCGTCGTGAACTTCCAGGCAACAGGACCGCGCGAGGAAATCGCGCTTGCTGCGCCGAAGACGACGGATTTGCTCAGGATTAGGCCCGCATCGTCACCGATTGGGCTTCAGCTCGATCCGCGGGAGAACCGCTCCGCTGTGAAGGCCGCGTACTACTCCGCCGCGTTCATCCTCCGCTCCATCGCCGCGGAGATGCTCGATATCGACACGGATGAACTCAACGTAAGTAGCATTCGAAGGCTGCAAGATGATACCGGCGAGATCATCATCAATGATCACCTCCCCAACGGCGCCGGCTTCACACGATGGATGAACGCGCACTTCGATGAACTCCTCGAACGAGCCACCGCCGTGCCGTCCCCGGCCGGGAGCTTCACGGCGATGCTGACAAATGAGAGGCACCGCCAGAATTGCGACCACGCTTGCCCCGACTGCCTCCGGACGTTCCGTAACATGAGTTACCACGGTCTCCTCGACTGGCGTCTTGGGCTCTCGCTGTTGCGAACGCTCGGATCGGCATCTTCGCAGTGCGGTCTCGATGGCGTGTTCGACACCCCCGAACTTCGAGGGTGGCCGGTGCGCGCGGTCGCACTCCGCGACAGCCTAGCAACTTCGTTTCAGGGCGAATCGGCAGACTTTGGGCCGCTACCTGGTGTGTGGTTCGGCGATCTTCCAGTGGTGATCATTCACCCTCTGTGGAATCAGCACCGGCCGGTCGGCATCTTCGCGGATGCCGTCGCCGCCATACCTGCAACGACACCGACCATTCGGTACCGCGATACGTTCAACCTCCAGCGTCGCTTGAGCTGGACGTACCAATCGCTCGCCGATGACTAGCGCGGTCGTAGTACGAACGCAAACGCTGATGCCGGTGAAGCGGCTCGCGCCAAGCAGATTCACCGCATTCGTGGCTTGCCCGCTACGCGAGGTCTTCCGGACGAGTAGTGCCCCGAGGCTCCTTGCTTCGGTTGGGGCGGCGCACCTCGGGACCGTCATCCATGAGCTTCTCGAACGAGCTGCGAAGGTTGAGAAGTTGTCTGCGACGGAGGCGGAGACTCTGTTCGGAGACCTGTTGAGGAAAGAAGAGGAAACGATGCTGTTGTCCGCGACAGCCAGAACTGCGGTGCCGCTCGCGACATCAGTCCGCGACTTCGAAGTCCGGAAGCGCCGGGCGATCCATGCGGCGGGTCTCTCGGCTGGGCGCCGGCAGGCACGCACTGAGACCGGAGCTGGGGGACTCCGTGCTGGTACGGAGGTGTGGGTTCAGTCTGCGGATGGAACGATCGGTGGATATGTCGACGAGGTAGCCATCCGCGATGGCGCTGTGGTCATCCGGGACTTCAAGAGCGGTGCTGCCTCCCGCAGAACCTCGGAGCATTTCGCGGGCGCTCTGCAGCAAGTCCAGATGTACGCCGCGCTCTACGCGGACATGACCGGCACATGGCCGAGTGTTGTTGAAATCGTCCCTGTCGATGGCGAACCGATTGCCGCCGCTGTTGATCGGGATGAGTGCGAGTCGATGCTGCGCCAAGCAAAGGAACTGCTGGCGCAGTGCAACGATACTCTGGCGCTAGCACCCGCGTCGGACGCAGCCTTGCAGCTCGCGCGGCCAGCTCCCGAGACGTGTCGCCGCTGCGAATACCGGCCGCTCTGCGCTGCGTACGATGCCGCGCGGCAGGCTGACGACCAGTGGCCACGCGACGTGACCGGGACGATTATGCGGCGGGAGAACCTTCGAAATGGGACAGTGCTCTTCACGGTGGGGGGACGCAGCGGAGTAGCAAGCGTGCGCGGTGTAAAGGACGACAACACGCGCCACGAAGCCCTTCCACTACTCGTCGTTGGTAGTATCGCGGGCTTCTACAATCTCACTGGCGGACGTAATGGATCGTCCTACACCGAGTCAGCTCTCACATCCGTCGTCGCCTTCGCTGTTAGCGACAAAGGCTGATCTCGATTTCACCAATGAACTCGGGCTGAACGAGAATTCGTCAGGCGGCGTATGCGCGCGACGATTCTGAGCGGACGCTCGACCTGCTTGGGCTTGAACGTGACGAGCGCGGGCATCGTCCCTCCCTTGTTGCTGCCAGCACAGTGTAACCGTAGCGGACAGGTGACACACTCTGGCGCACGAGCTCCGCAGATGCTAGCCGTGAAATCGAGGACCGCATAGTTCATTTCACGAGACGTCTGCCCGTCGGCGAGCCACGTTGCGAGATTCTTGAGCCGCCTGCTGCGAGACGGATTCGATGGAGGTGTATCCGGCAGTGCGAGCAACCGGTGAAGGAGTCGGCTCACGTTCGTGTCGACGACGGCAGCGGCTTCTTTTTCCGAGAAGGACAGCACCGCGTCCGCAACGTACTCGCCGACGCCCGGCAAGGCGAGTAACTCAGAGCGATTGAGGGGGACATCCCCTCGATGCTTCCTCTGAATGACCGCAGCGAGCTTTATCAGCTCGTCAGCCCTGTAGGGCAACCCGAGCGGCTGCACAATGCCGCGAACTTCCCTCGCAGGGGCGTGAGCTAGATCGTGTGGCGTTGGCCAGCGGCTCGTTATCTCGCGATAGGCTTCAACAACGCCGGCACGTGCAGCGGTCTGTTGCAGCAGCTTTTCAGCGACAAGGAGGTGGAAGGTGTTCGCCGTCGTTCGCCATGGAAATTGGCGTCCTCGCGCCTTCAAGAACTCAAGGAGAGCTGTTTGCGCGAACTGTCTCCGGTCGTAAAGAGACTCCCGGATCGCCGCGGCCATTGCCTGAGCGAGCGGCGGCGGAACAGCGTTGGAAACCTGCGTCACCTGCTCGCTCAGGTTTCCGCGCAGCTTGAATTTCTGCGGGAAGCCCTGCAGCAGCATGGCCTCTAGAATACTTAGGCGCCGCGTACCGGTAGGGTGAACGTGAATCTCGCGATGACCGTAAGCGACAGCGGGACTCTCGGAATCCCAATCGAGCTTTTTGAACGATCTACCAGTCCCGTTTGCCGCTGCCAAGAACTTTTCTGAACGTGGCTTCATCGTCCAGTGGTTCGGGTGAAAGGGCACGCGTTTGCCCGTATTGGCGCGGTCGAAAAAGACAGGGTCAGGAAGGTGCTGAATCTCGCTGCGGACCGTCTTTGATCCCGGCTCACCGTCCGGGAACTCGAAAGCCGCGAAGCGCGCGAGATCGCGCTTGATGCCGACCAGGAACAAGCGAGGTCGGCGCTGCGCCACGCCGAAATCCCGAGCGTTCTTGACCGCTTCGTACACGATGAACCCGGACTTCTCGAAGGATCTCTTCAACTTGTCGAGCAGTTTCCGGTGCTTGGGTTGGGCAAGCGCAGAGACGTTCTCCATGAGGAAAAAGTCGAGCCCGAATGCAGCGTCAACACCTTGCACGATCTCGGCGAAGCGAAAGATCAGTCTCCTTCGCGGGTCATCCCGCCTCTGGCGCACGTTCGCCTGCGAGAAGCTCTGACATGGTGGGCCGCCAATGACTCCGCGGGGAGCCGTGCCACCCGCGCGGAGCAATCTGACGATCTCTTCGGGCGAGGTGCTCGCGAGGTCGAGTTGTCGCGAGACGGGCGGTAGGTTGTCGTTGTAGGTCTCTACTGCTCGTTCGCTGAAATCAGCAGCAAAAACGGTCTCGAAGCCCGCTTTGTGAAATCCCAGATCGAGCCCGCCCGGACCGGAGAAGAGGGACATGATCGGTATCTTCGTCCGGACCTTTTGGCGGAGATGAGGCACCCGCGGATTATGAAGATACACGGGTTGATCAGCAACAGCGACGGTGGACTGCACCCGAAACAGGGCAACTTGCTGACGGACGGCCACCGTTTCCTGGTCCGGTCTTGGGCTAAACACGTGCCCGACCTACGAAGTCGATGAGACCTTCTTCGGCGATTTCGGACCAGCGCAGTCGTCTCGCGTGAGCTGGTCTCGCTCTTCACCGTGGCCGGAGTGACGCTCGCGAGCGTGAGCGCCGTGGACTACTTGCGCCGAGCAGTGGAGAACCGAGAAGCGACGGCCGACATCGTTCGCTACATTCGAGAATACGTCACCGCCGACCATCCTGCCCGGCCTTTCGACCCACCGCACGACGCCGCGAACTAGTCACGCTCGCGGGCCGCGCCGGGCCACCTTTTCGGATCGCCACCTCGTGTAAAAATCTGTTGCAGCCGCGACACGATCACCTGGACGTCCCGAGGCGACAATTTCATCTTCTTTCCGTTGACCCGTGCGTAGACCTGACCGTAATCCTCCGCGAGGAGCGTACCGGCAACCGGCGCGAGTCCGATCAGGACGGCGTTCTTGGCGTGACGAGCGCCATGAAGAGAAACCCGGTAGTACGTGAGGTTCGCGACCGGCTCAACCGCGATCGGATCATGCGCAAGGCGCGCGACGAATTCGTGTTTTGTCATACGGGGAGGGAGAAGTGAAGTAGATGGCCGATGGATGCCGGTCCTTGGAGAACTTGTCGGCAAAAGCTCTTTCTTGGATCGAGGCGGTACGCGCATGGGAGCGTGTTTGATGGTGAATCGTCGCGCGCCGGGTCAAACTTGACGTTTTCGTGGATAAACGTGAAGTCCGGTCATGTCGTTGCGATCTCCCGTGAGCCGCGCAT
>JBDTOZ010000616.1:0-17201 GCA_039932995.1 Acidobacteriota bacterium
GATTGGCACGATGCGAAGCAGACACAATGGCTGACGGAATGGCTACAGGCGTTCTTCTCCTCGCGGCGTGGCGCACGTCCTCACGGCGTCACGCGCATTCTGCGACTGCTGCGCGCGCCCGGCGAGCAGTGGTTTGATGGTGACGCCGCCCCATCGCTGGATGAGGAAACCGAGGTGTGGGCGGTAGAGGCCGTGCTGAAAACCTATTTCACGGAAGAGGGACCGGGGAAAGCGGAGCTGATCGCCTCCCGCTCTCTCTTATACGTCCCACTGGAAGGTGGAGCATGACCTCTCTCGTCGTGGATTGTGGAGCCAACGTGGGGCTGGCGGCGGCTTACCTGGCCGATCGGTACCGTCCGACGGAGATGGTGTGCTTCGAGCCCAATCCCGCGCTGCTGCCGATTCTTCGTGCGCGTTGCAGCGGACTGGAACCGGTCTGCCGAATCATCGGAGCGGCCGTGTGGGTGGCGAATGGCTGGGGCGATCTGTTCCTCGGGCATCCCGAATCGTCGACGGTCGTCAGCGGCAAAGTGTCCGCGCCCGGATACGATCCCCCCATCGACTACTCGTCGCCATTGCGCGTGCCCACCATCGATTTCGCCGCATGGCTCCGGGTCACGGCGCGCCGCTTCGAGCGGATCATCATCAAGATGGACATCGAAGGTGCGGAATACCCCGTGCTGGAACGACTGGTCGAGACACGAGCCATCAAAGTCATCGACCGCCTGCTCGTGGAGTGGCACTTCTCCCGCTTTCCCACGATGGATCCGGCGGAGCACAGCCGCATCTTCGACACCGTGACCGCGGAGATCCCGACCGAATCGTGGGACTTTTAGCCGCGCCGTCAGCGAAGCGCGGCGCGGAGCCGGCGTCATCGCTTCCACCGTGTCGTCTGCGAGGAACATGGGCGATGCGCCACCAGTGCCCCTACAATCCCCTCTTCCCGTCCGGAAAAACTTTGACGGGGCCGATGGTTTGTGTCGATCGGACGCGTCCCCGTTCGACGTCTTGGTAAGGAGCCTTCAACGATGACAAATTCGAAAGCGACCCACGTCCTGCTCTGGACTCTCCAGATTCTGCTGGCGGCGCTGTTCATCTTTTCCGGGATCATGAAGCTCGTGATGCCGGCGGAACAACTGACCGCGCAGTCGCCGTTCTCCGCGGGCTTCATCCGCTTCATCGGCGCCATGGAGATCCTCGGCGGTCTCGGTCTCATCCTGCCCGGCCTGACGCGGATCAAGACGGGATTGACTCCGCTCGCGGCCGCAGGACTGACCATCATCATGATCGGGGCGACGGTCAGCACCATCCCGCTGGGCCCGATCGTGGCGTTGCCGCTCGTCGTCTGCCTGCTGGTGGCCTTCGTGGCCTGGGGCCGGTGGCGGATCGCGCCCTTGCGCAACCGTGGAGCTGCCTGAACGCGACGCCGCCATTTTGGACAGCGGTCCCTTCCGTTGCCCAAGACCGCATGGTCTCGACATCGAGCGGTTTTCAGCGGCCGTTCGTACTGGCGTCGCGCAGAAACGAGGTGATCTCCAGGCCGATCCGTCCATCCGTCCCATGTCCGATCCCGTCGTACGTCCGGAACGTGGCGTTCGCGCCCGCGGCGCGGTAGGCCGCCTGGCATCGCTCCCATCGATCGGGCTGCATCGTCTCGCCGATGGCCCGGAACACGAGCTCTTTCTCGGACTCGTCGTAGCCGTCGTCGAACAGTACCGCGTCGTTGTCGTCGAGGGCGCCCATGAAGATGAGCTGCGGAATGCGGCGCCATTCGTCCATACGCGGCTTGATGCCGGCCACTTGCTCGAGGTCTGCCAGGCCGAGCGGATACGGGAGGGAGATCGAGTCGAGGTCCGACTGCGGAAGGATCAGGAGACCGTTCAACCCTCCCGTGGCCACGGCCTGCACCCGATCGGGATGCAGCATGGTGAAGCGGTTGACGAAGGACCCGGAGGCCGAGAACCCCGTCATCAGCACTCGGGCGGGAACGTTCATTCCGCGCTCGCGCAACCGGGCACGCGCATCGTCGATCATGGCGATCAACTGCAGGTCCAGGCGGCGCAGGGGCCCGGACTGGACGAGCATGGAGTCGCGGTCGAGCTGATGCGTGTAAATGCGCCACTCGCTCTCGGGTCGGGGGAACACCGGCATGAGCAGCGGGATGTGGAGATTGCGGGCAGCGTCGGCCCCAATGCCGGTCCCCGACAACGTCATCGCAGCCTTCGCGTGGACCTCCGGATCGTCGGAGACCGCGCCCGTATTGTTCGGCTCGACGAGCAACATCTTCACCTGCGCCTCAGATGGGTCGGCGGGGATGCGAAGGATGTAGGGGAAGTGAAACCCGCGCTCGGGCGCCGCGGGCACGACGATGGCCCCCGTCTCCATCGGAGCGGGACCCACGCTCTGCAAGGGAGGAGTTTGGTGAGCACACCCGGCCAGAGTGAGCGCCAGCACCAGTCCCGCCACGGGCAACGTTTTCCTCATCCTCATTCACCCCTTTCGCTGAAAGCGTGCGGAGTATAAACGGGCGTCGCGCGGGCGCATTTGCCAAACACCGCCGCTACTGCCTCTTCCCCAGCATCGCTTCGAACCGCGCCGAGTCGGCGTCGCGCGGCAGGTTGTTGAACATCACGTAATTCGGCGCGTCGGGCTCGAGCATCGCCACGACCGCGGCGGGCTCCGCTTCGCTGTAGACGTGGCGATACCCGCCGATGCCGTGGAGACGGAAGTAGACGAACTGGGGAGTGGTCGTGCGGTTCACCAGCGGATCGACGACGTGGACGAGGTCGAGGCTCTCGCACAGCGGCCGCACGATCTCTCCCGTCCACGCCGGACCGCGTGGCTCCCAGAGAAAGCGCAGGCCCTGGCGCTCCACGCTCGTGAAGAACCGCCGCATGTGCCCGACGTTCTCCTCGGACGGCCGGAAGCTCGCCGGACACTGAAAGAGCACCGAGGTGGCGCGCAGAGCACGCGCGGACTCGACGGTCGCCTCCCACCCGCGCTGCACCGTCGCCGTCCAGCGGAAGCGTCCACACTCGGCACGCTCCGCTGCGGTGAGCGGCGTACGCAGCCTGCGATACGTGCTGCTCGAGGCCTCATGCGTGATGAGCTGCCACGCCTTGAGCGTGAACTCGAACCCCTCGGGCGCCGCTTCGCGCCAGCGCAAAAGCGTGCGCGGCGCCGGAGGCTCGTAGAACGTCTGCTGCACCTCCACCACCGGAAAGCGGTCGAAGTACTCCCCCATCGACAGCGTCCACCCACACAGCCCCACCTTCACCAGCACGGACGAATTATAAAGAGAACCTCCCATGCGTGAATGAAGATGCCCACGCGCGACTCAGCCCGGCCGGCCTGAGCAGCGCACGTAGGGCCAGGTGCCAACCTTTCAATTGGCCGAGCCCAAAGGTTTCAATTGGCCGGGCCCAAAGGTTTCAATTGGCCGAGGGCTTCGCTTACAATCAGCCGATCGTGCCGAAGCCATTGCTGGTCCCTCGTCTCGCGGCCGAGCGGCTCGTCGAGTCTCTCGGCGACTCTCCTGTGGTCCTGGTCCACGGACCGCGGCAGTCCGGGAAGACCACGCTGGCCCGCAGCGTCGCGGAGCCGCTCGGCTACGGATACTTTACCTTCGACGACGAGGGCACGCTCGCCGCGGCGGAGGCTGACCCGGCGGGCTTCGTGGCCGGCCTGCCGCGCCGCAGCATTCTCGACGAGGTGCAGCGCGCGCCCTCCCTCTTCGCGGCCATCAAGAGCTCCGTCGATCGTGATCGGACCGCGGGACGATTCATCCTCACCGGGTCCGCCAACGTGCTCCTGGTCCCCAGGCTCTCCGATTCGCTGGCCGGCCGCATGGAGATTCTCCGCCTGCATCCGCTCGCGCAGTGCGAGCTTGCGCGGCATCCGCCTCGATTCCTCGACGTACTGTTCGGCGGAGGATTCAAGACCCGGAGCGGGAAGCGGCTGGGAAAGGAGCTCATCACACGGATCGCGGCGGGTGGATATCCCGCGGCTCTGGCGCGTCCCGCCGGCCGAAGACGGGCCACCTGGTATCGCGGCTATGTCGAGGCGCTGGTGGAGCGGGACGTCCGTGACCTGGCGCGCATCAGCGCCCTCGATGCGATGCCGCGCTTGCTCTCCCTCGCGGCCGGCCAGACCGCGCGCCTGCTCAACATCAGCGAGATCGCGGCGCCGTTCGAGATGAGCCGGCCGACGATTCGCGATTACGTCACTCTCCTCGAGCGTGTCTTCCTCCTCGAGACCGTTCCTCCATGGCACACCAACCGGATCAGCCGCCTCGTCAAGACGCCGAAACTGCACCTCGGAGACACCGGTCTTGCGTGCGCGCTGCTTGGTGTCGACGCGGACACGCTCGCGGCCGACCGGCCGCTCCTCGGGCAGATGCTCGAAACCTTCGTCTTCCAGGAGTTGAGGAGGCAGGCCAGTGGTCGCGACGAGGCCCTGCACTTCTTTCACTTTCGCGACAAGGACGGTGCCGAGGTGGACATCGTCATCGAGCGAGGGGCACGCGGCGTGGCGGGGATCGAGGTCAAGGCGTCGGCGACGGTGACCGCCTCCGATTTCCGAGGCCTGCGCAAGCTGAAAGAGGCAAGTGGAAAGCGATTCGCCTCGGGGGTCGTCCTGTATGACGGAGAGATCAGCGCAAGCTTCGGAGACGGACTCTTCGCCGTTCCGATTCGGGCGCTGTGGGAGCACCTGGTGTGAGTCACAGGTTGATCGAATTCGAGGACCGCTCGACCGAGCAGTACCGCAGCATCATTGCGGAGTTACCACACCATGCCCGGGCCGGACTTCACGACCAAACTGATCGCTGGAGTCCCGACCGAAACGCGTGACGGAGCCTACCGACAAACACGATGTAGCCGAAAAAGCCGGCGTGCTATCCTCCTCCCGTGGAGTCGATTCGTTACCACGTTGAAGCAATATGGGATCCGGAGGCGGGCGTCTGGGTGGCGACCAGCGACGACGTACCCGGCCTGGCCACCGAGTCGGAGACCATCGAGAAGCTCACGGAGAGACTCCGCGGAATGATCCCCGAGCTCCTCGCAGCCAACGGGCTTCTTCCAGGCAGCATCGAAACCGGATCGATTTCTTTCGAGCTGACGGGACATCGTCAGGAGCTGGTACCGCTGGCTTCGTAATGGCTGGGTCTTTCACGCCTGAGGTCAAGAGGGTGTTGCTCGATCATGGTTGCCGTTTCGACCGTCAAGGCAAGGGCGATCACGAGATCTGGTTCAGTCCCATCACCAATCGCCGCTTTGTCGTTGATGAACAGATCAAATCTCGCCACACGGCGAACGGTGTCCTCAAGCAAGCCGGCTTGGCCAAGCGGTTTTGAGCTGCCCCTCCCTCTTCGACGCGAATGTGGACGAGGAGCCTGACGGGGGAGCTGCATGACGAAACGACCACGGTGGGTCAGGAGCGGCAGGTGAGTGTTCGGTCTTCATGACGGACCCTGGACGGAAGGCACGCCGCGGCGGGGCGTTCGTGGCGAATGCTACGATCGCGGCCGAGGAACCTGAATGCCCGTAACGAAACAGCTGCGCAAGCTTTCGGTCGCACGAGTCTGCACCTTGAGGATCGAGCTCGAAGGGATTCGCCCTCCGATCTGGAGGCGCTTCCTCGTCGCAGAAGACATCACGCTGGCGCGATTACACGTCGTGATCCAGAAGGTGATGGGCTGGACCGACAGCCATCTCCACGAATACCTGGTCGCCGGCGATCGTTTCGGAGTTCCCGATCCGGAGGATCCCGACACCATCAGCGAAACGCGGATCCGTCTGCGGCAGCTGCTCGATCGTGGGATCGAGCGGTTCACCTATAGGTACGACTTCGGCGATGGCTGGCAGCACGAGATCGTGATCGAGCATGTCTCAGAGACAGAGGCGGGCTTAAGTCATCCGCAGTGCGTGGCCGGCGAGCGGGCTGCGCCACCCGAAGACTGCGGCGGCGTGCATGGATATGAGGAATTCCTCGAGACGATCTTCGACCCGCGTCACCCCGAGTTCTCGCACATGCGTTCCTGGGCCGGCGTCTGGCAGGCGGAGGCGTTTGACCTCGAGGCCGTGAACCGGCAATTGCAGAAAACGCGGCGTACCCCCAAGGGGCACTAGCCTGCAAATTTCCCCTGAATCAGTGCCCTCGGGCCACGAGTCTGCGGAACCAATTCGAGGTCTTCCGTCTGCTTGAGTCGAAGGACTTTGTCGACGAAAACGGCTCCGAGTCGTAGAGGTGGTCCGGCGCCCTCCACAACTCCCTTGAACGCTCCAGATCAGGCGGTGCAACTGAACCCTCACGACGACTGCGCAAGCATCGAGTCGATGCCGCCGAAGCCCTCCGTGCGCACGCCGGCATTTCATCTCGCCGTCTCGACAGTCCGTTCCAGTTCGCCGCTCAGTAAGCCGGAGGGTCTGCCCGAACCGCAACTCCCAGCCCGCAGATTGCATACACTCGTCACCATGACCGCCATCGCTGGAGTCGACGGCTGCAAGCTGGGCTGGTTCTCGATCTTTGAGGAACTCCCCTCGCGGCAACTCGGTTCGAAGATCTTCCCGAAAATCGAGGATCTGACGAGGCACATCGCGCAACTCGATTTCGTCGCCATCGACATCCCGATCGGTCTCACGGAGGGCGGCCCGCGCGCGTGCGACCTCGCCGCCAGGAAAATGCTCGGCGGTGCACGCGCCTCGAGCGTCTTCCCAGCGCCGATCCGCCCGGCGCTCGGCGCGGAGACGTACGAGGCGGCCTGCACGCGCTCGTTCGAGGCCCAAGGAACGAAGCTCTCGAAACAGTCCTGGGCGATCTACCCGAAGATCCGTGAGCTCGACGAGCTCCTCCAAGCGCGTCCCGAGTGGTGCGAGAAGGTGTTCGAAGTACACCCCGAGGTGAGCTTCTGCGCTTGGAACTCGATGGCAGCATTCGTCGAGCCGAAGAAGAGCTCGGAGGGTGCAGCGAAGCGTCGAGCGCTCATCGCGGCGCACTTCGGTGAGAACGCGTTCGCCACGGTCCGCGCGAGGTACACGAAGCGCGATGTCGGCGACGACGACGTCCTCGACGCATTCGCCTCGCTTTGGACCGCGGAAAGGATACACGCGGGGACCGCGAGGTCTCTCCCGGGTGATCGGGTGGCTGATCGCGCCGGCTTGCCGATGCGGATGATGTTCTAAACGGTTCATCATGACACTCGCTGCGTCCCTCATCCGCTCCTTCGCCGAAACCTTCTTTGGATACGGGTCATGGACCGCGCCGTACTGGTTCGTCGGAATGGAGGAAGGCGGCGTCGCGTCGATCGAAGAATTTGAGAACCGCGTCCACGTGTGGGACGACGATGGACGGCCAGCACTGGTGGATCTCGTCGAGTTTCACACGAAGATCGGCGTCGAGGAATGGTTCAAGGATGCACCTCCGCTGCAGCGCACCTGGCGCTCCCTGATTCGTGCAGTGCAGGCGGCTACCGGGAGAGACACATCCCCCGAATCATTGCGCGAGTATCAAGCGCACCGGCTCGGCCGCATCAACGGAGAGACCGCTCTTCTCGAGCTGCTCCCTCTGCCCAACCCGACGACAAAGCACTGGATCTACGAATCACTGGGAATCGACGCGTTCTCCACCCGGAAGAAATACGTCAAGGCGCTGAGATCGAGCCGAGCGGACCAACTGATCGCGAGAATCCGCGGTGAGAAACCTCGAGCCGTCGTCTTTTACGGGAACGCAGCCTTCTGGCGACCTAAATTGGGTCTTCAACGAGTCGCGCCACAGATCGACACCGGACGGTGGGGTCCGACACTCGTGATCGCCACCCGGCACCCCGCTGCACGCGGTGGCGCGTCGAACCAGCACTGGGACGCGATCGCGTCGACGATCCAATCATGGTCATCCCAACCGTCGAAATGACTTCCGCCTCCAAACGCCTTCTCTCTACGAGATGGACCCGTCGGACCTGACAGCGAAACGTGTCCCTCCGAAGGAGAGAAGAGTCCAATTTGGACCTCAGTTGCTCTCCGCGGTTCTCAGTGCCTTTGCCGACGATCGGGAGGTACCGGGTTCGGGAAGCGCAAACGCGCTCACGGCGGCACTCGCCGCCTGCCTGACAGCCTCTGTGGCGAGCTGCGGATCGAGGTCGCGATTCCGCCGCTCGTAGGCCACCTGGATCGCTGGCTCTCCTTCTCCTCGTTGGGATTGGCCGAGCGCGGGTGACTGAGCGCCTCCACTTGTTTCCGCGCACTCGTTTTCGAGCCCTTCGATTTAGCCATCGAACCTTACCTTCAACCCCGCGGCCACCGCCGCCAGATGTTTGTCGAGCGACCAGATCCGGCAGCCGCAGAGAACGGCCGAAGTGAGCAGATGGACGTCCACGTAGCCGAGCCCGCGGCCCATCAGCTTGTGCCGCTCGATCATCGTCAGGACCTCGGAATCGCTGGCCACGGGTGCCGCGGGGAGCGTGGTCAGCAGATGGAGCACCTCGCGGCGGCTCCTGATGTCGCCGCAGGCTAACTCACCGATCACGAATGGATGCATCAAAACCGTTTCGTCCTCGAGCAATGAGGCCATCGCCGGAACACCGCGATGGAGGTGATCCACCCAGACCGAGGTGTCCACCAGGATCATCGGCTGCGCCGCCTTGGGATGGGGCGGAGGTTTGGCTCCGTTCCGCCGAGGCGCGCCAGGCGCCGGGCGCTTTCCCGGCTGATGAGAGCCTTGAGCCCTTCATGGATCAGCGCCGTGCGCTCCTGCACTCCTGTCATCCGCATTGCTTCCTCGATCAACTGATCGTCAAGATTGATCGTCGTTCTCATGGGCACCCCCTGATGCATGCATCACAGATGCATCACATGATGCATCAAAATGGTTCGGGAGCAGAGGGCATTCCATCGAAGAGTGTGGCCCCTCCGGACAGCCTTGATGGTCTGCCAGGCGATGAGCATGGCCATGACCGTGGCTACGTTCATGGCTGAGCTCCCCTTCAGGGCGCAGACGGTGGGGCGCAGGGGGCAGAGGAAACGACTCGGTCGTCCGCTTCTCCCGAGGCGCAATGCGCAATCCCATTCGCTGACGGCCCCGAACCCACCTGGCGGACAATGGCGTCATGCGCGTCCTCATCGCCGGAGCGGCGGGTCTGGTCGGAACGGAGCTGGCCCGTTTCTACAACGGGGATGACGTCGCCGCGCTGCGGCGCCGCGAGCTCGACATCACGGATGAGAATGCCGTCGAGGCGACTGTGCAACGACTGCAGCCCGATGTCGTTTTCAACTGCGCCGTGATCGGTGTCGATGACTGTGAGGCCGATCCCGGCCGCGCTCACGCGGTCAACGTGTCCGGGCCGGCGCACCTGGCCGCGGCGGCCCAGCGGATCGGCGCGAGCTTCGTCCACTTCAGCAGCAACTATGTATTCGACGGTCGACGCACGTCGGGTGTCCCCTACACGATCGACGATGAAGCGCTGCCGGTCAACGTCTACGGCGCGACCAAGCTCCAGGGCGAACGCGCCGTTGCCGGCGCATCGACACGCGCGCTCATCGTTCGCACTTCCTGGGTCTTCGGCGCCGGGAAGAACAGTTTCCTCAGCACGGTCGCAGAACGTCTTTCCTTGGGCGAACGGGTGCAGGCGATCTCCGACACGTTCGCCAGCACGACCTACGTCGTGGACCTGGTCGCGCGCGTCGCGGCGCTGGTCGAGCGGGGCGAGGCCGGCACGGTTCAGGTGGTCAACGAGGGGGTCTGCTCCTACGAGAGCTTCGCGCGCGAAGCGGCGCGACTCGTTGGCGCTTCGGAAGAGCTGATCGAGACCGTCACGGAGGAGTCGATGGGTCGCCCGGCAACGCGTCCCCGCTGGACACCGATGGAGTGTGTGCCGCCCATGCGGTCGTGGGAGGAGGCGCTCGCCGAGTACGTGCATGATCACCGTCAGCGAGCGGCGCCGCGCGAGGGATCTCGCGAATGACGAGATTCGAGACCCTTCTCCCTCCGGGCCGCGTCGAATTCATCGAGCTCGCCGGATTCGATCTCAGGGAGCGATCAGTTCCAGTCGCGGGAAGTACGTTCTGTAACGTCGCGCATCGCGCGTGAGAAGCCGCAGACCGGCGGTTGCGGCATGTGCGCCTATGTAGAAGTCGGGCAGCGGGGCCTGCCGCGTCCCGCCCCGGCGCCGGTAGGCGAGGAACGCCTTCCCCGCGAGAAAGGCCGCCTCGTAGGGCAGCGGCTCGCGCCGAAACACCTCCGGTGAGAGCGCCAGGTCGAGCTCTTCGATCGAATCGAAACCGATGGAGACCTCGGCGTAGATGACCGGGTTGATGACCAGCAGCGCCTCCTCAGCGATCTGCGCCAACATCTCGGAGGACCATCGACTCCACGCCGGATCGTCAGTGGCCAGGTCGAGAATCACGTTGCTGTCGACGAGGACGGGGATGGCCACGTTCACCCCCGCGTCAGCTTCATGATCTCGTCGGTGGACATCTTCGTCGTCGCCCGTCCCCTGATCCTGCCGACGACGTTCGCACCGCGACTGGTCCCCCGGCCGGCCTTCACGATCTGGACGGCGTTCCCCTTGACGACGAACTCCACCTCGGTTTCGGGCAGAAGGCCAAGGCGCTCCCGCACCGCTCGGGGGATCGTCACCTGTCCTTTCGATGTGATTCTCATGCGTCCTCCGTAGGATTCTTACTGGTACGATTCTTACAATTCTCCACCAGATTGGCAGAATTCCTACGCGCGCCCCCTCCGCCCCGAACGTCCGCCCCTCAAACGTACAGGTCGCGCAGCAGTTCCGCGGCGGAGGCGTCGAGGCGTTCGTCGCGGCGGATCTCGTCGAAGCGGCGGATGAGGTCTTCGGCACGCACGTGGCGGGCGATCACTGTCGGCCTCTCGAAGAAAGTCTCAGCCATTCGATCTCTTGGAGCTCGGCCCGTTCGAGAATCCTCGCACGATGTCCCTCTAACGCCGGATGGAGCGTCGCCAACAACCTCGCGCGACACGCATTGCTTTACTTACGGACCAACGCTAGGGTGCGACTTTACGAAATCCGAACGCAACGCCAAAACGTCAGGCTTCATCCGACCGCCGCAGTGGCGACCACGAATCCTGCCCCAGGCTCGACTCGCCGATGACCCTCTCTCCCCCGCTTCTGAGCGCGTTCGATCCGGAGATCTCGGCTGAGGGCGGGATCGATCCCCTGTCACTCTCCGCCACCTACGAGCGACTCGCGGAGCGCATCTTCCCCTTCATGACGGTGCGCATGTCGCGACCGCGCTTCGTCACGGCGATGGCGGTGGGGGCCGCGGTCTGTCAGGACTTCGGGGACGACCTCGCCGCGGATGGAAAGACCCCGGCGTGGCTCGCGTTCGAATGGCATGTCATCGAAGCGTTCTTTCGGGCTGGCGACAGGTTCAGGGCGAGCGATGGTGGGTGGGGCGTGAGGGTGCCGGGGGTCATGAAGGTGCGCGCCGCGGTCGACGCCGGACATCGCATCGGTGCAGGCATGTACCTCAAGACGCCGAGGATCTTTGGCTTCACGGGGATCTATCGCCGCCTTGCACTCGGACTGGACATCCTCGACGAAGATCTTCACCTGATGGAAGGTGGCTTCGAGCTGCTGAGGGCCTGGGAGGCCGAGCGCAACCTGCAGGGTTTCCTGGCCGGTACAGGGATGGGAGGCGACTTCCGCCGGGAGTTGGTGCGCGCCGTCGGCCAGGCGATGAAGAGCGGAAGCACCTGTCAGACGGGCACTTGGTCAGGATGGGAACGCATTGCCGAGCATCTCCGGCCCGATGGTGCGCGTCTCAGGGAGCAGCGGGTTCTGGCTGACCGCCTCTGCCGGACCGACGTTCGACAGAACCCACACGACTCGGCGGCGACTGCGGTGCGGTCGGAACTGATTGTGGCTCTCGCGAAACGAGGGCAAAGCGTCGCGTCGGAGGAAGAGGCGCGATGGTTCCGATCGCTTCGTAAGACGTCGAGCCCTGCTCTCGCCGAGCGGCTCGATGCAATCCATGCATACGAAGAGGTTTGTGCGCTCGTCCTCGACGCGTTCAATCTCGTGCGGCATCTTTCCACCAGGGGCGGCGCCGAAGCGACCTCCGAGGACTTCCGCTCCTTCCAGGGAGCGCGCGATGCCACTGCCATGGTGTCGCGATTGCCGGAAGCGTTGGAACGGCTGGAGCGATCCTTCGGAGTCGTCGGATTCCAGTCGCAAGCGGAACCACTCCTCGACCGGTTTGGCGGCACGCGAACGGCGGATGAGCTGTTTGCGCGCGTCATGGAGCACCACGACGCGGGCCAGAGAGCGAAGCCTCCCGACGGAAAACGGTCTTGGTTCGACAGTTGTTCGACAAGGGGCGGAGAGGGAGTGTTCGTTCGGGCCAGGTATCGTCTGCCCGAGCTTCTCTCTCACGAAGGTCGGTACACGCATCCTTATCGGGCAGCTACCGCTTCGAGCTTCCTCCGCGATCTGAGAAAGCTGCCTTCATGAAACGCCGCTCATCGGACACGCCTCCCCGCTTCCTCGACTTCTGGCGGATCGAGCCGCTCTTTGGGACACCCATCGGGTGCGTGACGACGACCTACACGTTCGATGGGGCCTTCTTTGAAGAGGAGTGTCTGGGCCGCTTCGTCGGGATGGAGACAGATGCAAGCGAGGACCCTCGCACGTATCTCATCGAGCGGGAGGAGAAGTTCTCGCAGGTCTTCGCCGCGGTCCTCGTCGATCGAAAGAACGTGGCCCGCAGCAGGAGCCTTCGCTGGCATCAGTGGCCGGTCGCAGTGCCCGGGAACAAGATCCTCCACGCCAAGCTCACCGTGCTGGCGTGGACGAACCGGATCCGCGTGCTGGTGGGCTCGCCGAACCTCACGCGGATGGGGTACCGGAACAACTACGAGCAGGTGGCCATCCTGGACTTCGGTCCGGAAGGGCAGACTCCTGCTGCGCTTCTCACTGAGGTCTTGGAGTTCGTCAGAGCGATCGCTGCCTTGCTTCCGAAGAGGAGATCCGAAGAGGTAGGGCCAGGCGGCGAGTTGGAGCGCTTCCTCTCGACCGTTCAAGCGACTGCCCGGTCATGGCCAGATGCGACGTGGCGAAAGAATGAGCCGCGCGCCGTGTTCCTCCCCCTGCTTCCCGCCGGAATGTCGGTGTTCCGGCAGATCGCGAGATCGGTCTGGCAGGGGACCGGCGCATCGAAGGCCATCGTAACGAGTCCGTTCTACGATCAGGGCGACCGCGCCAAGAGTGTGGCCGACGGGCTCATCGCGATCATGGCCACGAATGGAGAGCGCGAGATCACCTTCCAGGGAGTTGGGCGCGAGCATCCGGACGGGGCGGTCGACGTCGATCTGCCCTCTGTCTTCCAGAAGCCATGGGGGAAACGGGTCACGCACCGTTTCGGGATTGCCAAACCGTCCGATGAAGAAGGCAACGCCCGCTCACTCCACGCGAAGTGCATCAGCCTGGAACGCGAAGCAACGAGCGTGTTCATGCTCGGGTCCAGCAATTTCACCGTAGCGGGCATGGGCCTGGAACCGGCGTGCAACGTCGAAGCGAACGTCGCCTACGTCATCCCCGCAAGCGAGCGGGGATTCTGGCGCGCCTGTCAGGCTTCCGTCCCGCCCATGCAAGCCGTCGACGCCACTGCCGCGCGGTTCAGGGAGAGCGCGGAACAGACGACCGAGTCGGACGGCACCGTTCCGCTTCCGGTTTGGTTCGCAGAGGCCCTGTTCGATCCCGCGCCGGAAGGAGGCCGTCTCCTGCTCTCCTTCGTGGAGACGTCGCACCGGTTCACGGTCTTCGACGAGGATCGGCAACCGATCCTCTCCTCGACATCGGGCTCGGAGGTGCTGCTTTCGCACGCGCTCGACTGGGAGAAGCCACGACCTCCGAGCTACCTCCTCGTCCAGTGGCCGGGGCTCGACGGAAAGGATCATGAGTCGATCTGGCCGGTGAACGTCACGGACGCATCCAAACTGCCGCCGCCGGACGAGCTCCGAGACCTTCCTCTCGAGGCCCTGGTCGAAGTCCTCACCTCATCGCGACCGTTGTACGAGGCGGTGACTCACGCTCTCGATCGGCAGAATCGCATCCGGGATGCCCGGGATGGAGCCTTGGAGCTCGATCCTCACAAGCGGGTCGATACGAGCGGCTATCTGTTGAAACGCGTGCAACGCGTGTCGCGTGCGCTGGAAGGTTTGCGCGAACGGCTCGAACGGCCCGTGCTCAGCCTGGATGCGCTGCGCTGGAGACTGCGGGGTCCGATCGGCGCACTGGCGCTGGCGCGCGGTCTCGTCGCGGAACAGGATGTCGCGGCGCCCTTCCTGATCGCCGAGATCGCCTTGACGATCAAGCAAGTCCGGTGGACCGGCGCTGAACAACTGCTCGGAAAGCAGGCGGTGCTCGCGGAGGTCACTTCCGTCCTGCTCGATCTGAAAGAGATCGTGGACAAGCAAGAGCCCCAGGGAGAGATCGATCGTTACACGCGCCGAGCGTTCCGGGAGGTCGGTCTGTGACCTGGCCCGCTCCGTTTTACGACGACCGGCTGACGCTTCACGTCGAGAACCGGGTCTCGGCACACGACGCAGCGCGGCAGACGAAGACGGCCAAGGCGGTCCTCGAAAGCCTGGCTCACCAACCAGGTCTTGTGCTTGCGGACGAGGTGGGGATGGGCAAGACGTTTGTGGCGATGGCCGTCGCTGCCAGCGCCGCATGGGCCGACAAGGGTCGCAACCCCGTGGTGGTCATGGTTCCTTCCTCACTCGAGTCGAAGTGGCCTCGCGATTTCGAACTCTTCAAGAGCCGGTGCCTCCCTCGAGACGACCGGCGCGGCCTCACGCTCACCTCCGCTGTCGCGGAGGACGGCGTCTCGTTCCTGAAACTGCTCGATGACCCACCCGCCGAACGAAAGCGGATCATCTTCCTCACACATGGTGCGCTTTCACGAGGTCTCACTGATCCGTGGACCAAACTGGCGCTCTTGAAGGCGGCTCTCCGATCGAGACGCCTCGTCGAGCAGCGGCGAGTATTCCCCCGATTCGCGGGTGAGATTCTGCGCGTATCGAAATACCCAGTAGATCTTTTTGAGCAGTTGATGAAGCGGCCGGACGCGGAGTGGCGCGAGTTGCTGACCGCACACGGGTACCACAGCTCGGATGATCCGGTACCACTTGCGATCTCCAGGGTGATCGAGAAGGGGAAGGTGGATCTGCGTGCACTGGAAGACGCGCTGCTCCATCTGCCTCTCCGCCATTCGATCCATCGGAGTGACCGGGTGAAGAGGGTGCGTCAGAGCCTGGTCCCGCCTCTCAGCGACGTGTGGCGCCAAGCGCTCCTGGAGTCGCGCTTCGCCTCGCCGCTTCTCATTCTGGACGAGGCACACCACCTGAAGAACCCTGCCACCGCACTGGCGTCACTCTTCGTCGACAGTGAAGCCGCGGCCGACGCCTCGGTTCTTCAAGGAGCGCTGAAGAATCGATTCGAGCGGATGCTCTTTCTGACAGCGACTCCGTTCCAGTTGGGACACAACGAACTGCTCAACGTGATCGGCCGCTTCCGGGGAATTCGGTGGCGCGTGGGGAACCCGTCGATGAGCCTCGAAGAGTTCGAGCAGCATCACCAGGCACTGCGAGCTGCCCTGGACGACGCGCAGCGCTCGTCGCTGACTCTCGACGAACGATGGGGCTCGCTTGCAGTCGAGGATCTCCCCCAGGGCACCCAGATTGGGCCGGAGAGCTGGTGGTCCGCGGCGTGTCAGAACCGGTCAGCCTTGTCGGAGCGGCTGCAGTCGGTGATGAAGCTCTTCGATCTCTGCCGCGAGAAGATGTCGGCTGCAGAGTTGCTCCTGCGCCCCTGGGTCATTCGACACCTTCGTAGCCGCCAGTTTGAAGGCATCCACGTGCAACGACGGCGGGCCCGGCCCGGCGCCTCGATTCGTGAGGGCGGCGCCGAGGGTCACGGAATCGCCATCGGGCAGGAAGCAATCCTGCCATTCCTCCTGGTCGCGCGCAGCCAGGCCGTGGCCATGGCTGCCGGAGCCGGGCAGCTCGCGTCCGGGATCAAGCGGCTGACGTTCGTGGAAGGCCTGGCCTCGAGCTACGAGGCGTACCTGAAGACTCGGGCCGCGGTGACCGAGGGGGAGGCGGAGATCCTCGACGAGGATGCGGCCTCCGCGACCGACGAAACACACTCTGAGCTTCTCCTGGACCGGTACCAACGCGAGCTCCGGATTGCCTTGCCGAAGGAACGAGCGTACGCGAAGCATCCAAAGATCGCAGCGACCGTCGAACAGGTGCGCCATCTTTGGCGCCTAGGGGAGAAGGTCCTGGTGTTCTGCCACTTTCGTGCGACCGGCCGGGCATTGGAGACCCACATCTCGAAGGCGCTCGATGACGAAGTGATTGCTCGGGCAAAGCATGAGATGAAGTGTGGCGAAGTGGAAGCGAGGGAGAGACTGAAAGCGCTGGGTGAGGCATTCGACCCTGACCGGCCAGCCGGGAAGGCGTTGGACCTGGAGGTGGATCAACTCCTTGCGCCGATCACGTCATTCACCCCGCTTGATAGAGTCGAGATCACCGAAGTCATTCGACGCTTCGTACGCACGGACTCTTTCCTGGTCCGATTCTTCCCTCTGGATGACCGCAGTCCCGTCGACCAACTTCAACTCGGTCTCGAGCGCGTCGACGAATCAGGACTCTCTCTCAGAGCAAAACTGCGACAGTTCGTGAAGTTCATCGAAGAGCGAAAGGAAGAGCGCAGCGAGTACCTCGCATCTCTTCATCGACTTCGGACAGGCCGCAATGTCCGGCGTGCGACGGGCGAGACCGATCCAGACGAACGGCGCCGCCTGCTCCTCTCCTTCAACACCCCGTTCTTTCCCGAAGTGCTGATCGCGTCGAGCGTTCTCGCTGAGGGTGTGGACCTGCATCTCGAGTGCAGATATGTGATCCATCACGACCTCTCGTGGAATCCCAGCACGCTGGAGCAGCGCACGGGCCGCGTGGACCGGATCGGAGCGAAAGCGGAACGCGCGCAACGTCCCATCCACGTCTTCCTCCCCTACCTCGGCGGCACTCAGGACGAGAAAATGTTCCGGGTCGTGCGCGACCGCGAGCGATGGTTCCAGGTGCTCATGGGCGAAAAGTACGAATTCGACGAACGCTCCAAGGACCGACTGGCTGAGCGGGTGCCCCTACCGGAGGAAGCTGCGAAGGCG
>JBDTOZ010000617.1:0-11414 GCA_039932995.1 Acidobacteriota bacterium
TGGGACGCAGAATGCCCGCGCCCCCATCGCTCATCGCGCCAAGAGACTCCGGTATGGGGCCGCGGGCATCCTGCCCGCGGTAGTTAGTCTGTGGAGCTGACCATGGGACGCGGGATGCTCGCGCCCCATGGTTCAGCGCCAAGGCATTCAGATGCGATCCGGGGCTACCCGCGCGCCTTCCATGCCGCCGTCGCGGCAAGCATCGCGGCCATGGCCAGCAGCATCCATTCGGACAGCGTGGGGATCGGTTCGACCTCCTGCGCGGAGGTGACCGGGATGCTGGGGGTGGTGGAGGAGTTGTTGCCGGGAGTGGCGTCGTCGGTATTGGACGTCACCGAGGCGGTGTTGGTGATCGTCCCGCTGGTGGCGACGACCAGGGTCTGCAGCGCGATGGTCGCGGAGGCGCCGTTGCCCAGCGTGCCGAGGGTACAGGTGAAGGGATCGGTGCCGGAGCAGGTGCCCTGCGACGGGGTGGCGCTGACGAACTGCAGTCCGGCCGGGAGGTTGTCGGTGACGACGACGTTCTGCGCGGCGTCGGGACCGTTGTTGGTCACGGTGATGGTGTAGCTGACGTTGCTCCCGATCATGGCCTGCGACGCGGTGGTGGTCTTCGTGATGGAGACGTCCGCGAGTCCGACGACGATGCCGGAGGCGGTGACGCTGGAGTTCCCGGAGTTGGAATCGGCGTCGCTGCCGGAGACGCTCACCCCATTGGCGATGGAGCCGGTTGCACTCGGCGAAACCGTGGTCACGAGCGTGAAGGTCGCCGGAACACCGACGGCGACCGGACCGCCGATGCAGGTGATCGTGCCGCTCGTGCCGGCCGTGGGCGTGGTGCAGGCGAAGCCGGCCGCCGGAGTGATGCTCTGGAAGAGCAGCGTGGCCGGGAGCGTGTCCGAGACGACCACCTCGCTGGCCGCATTCGGACCGTTGTTGTTGACCGTGATCGTGTAGGTCACGCCCTCTCCGGGCGCGGCGTTGGTGGTGCTCGAGGTCTTCGTGACCGCGAGGTCCGCCGAGCCGCTGTTGCCGCCCACGGTGATCGGCGAGGCCGGGCCGCTGTCATTGCCCGGCGTGTTGTCGTCGGTGTCGCTGGTGGCCCCGGCCGTGTTGTTGATCGGCCCGGTGGCGTTCCCGGTCAGCTTGACCACGAGCGTGAACGTCGCGGTCGCGCCATTGGCCAGCGTCGCGGCGGTGCAGGTGATGGTGCCGGTGGAGCCAACCGTGGGAGTGGTGCAGTTGAAGCCGGCCGGCGTGCTGATGGACTGGAACAGCAGCTCGGCGGGGAGGTTGTCGGTCACGACGACGTTGGACGCGGCATCCGGTCCGTGGTTGGTGAGGGTGATCGTGTAGGCGACGGTCGCTCCCGCGGCGGCGCTGTCGGAGGCGCTGGACTTGGTGATGCCGAGGTCGGCTACCAGGGGCGTGAGGATGGTCGTCGTCACCTGCGCCGAGTTGTCGAGGTTGTCCGGGTCATGCGTCGGGCTGCTGGCGACGGCCGTGTTGATGACCGTGCCCGAGCTTGCGAGGACGGTCACGACGATGGTGAAGCTGCCGGAGGCGCCGTTGGCGAAAGAGGGGTTCGTGCACGAGATGGCGCCGTTCCCTCCGACCGAGGGGGTCGTGCAGGTGAAGCCGGCGGCGGGGCTGATGGAAACGAAGCCGACCGAGGAGGGAAGCGTCGACGAGATCGTGGCATCGACGGCGGTGTCCGGTCCCGTGTTCGCCAGCGTCTGCGTGTAGGTGATGGTGTTGCCGGGCGAGACCGGGTCCGGACTGTCGGCGTTGGTGACGACGAGGTCGGCGTCCGGCACCTCGTACGACGTGGAGACGTTTACGCTGTTGTTGGCGTTGTTCGGGTCGGAGACGTTGCCGGACACGCTGAAGTTCTGGACGAGGATCTGGTCCATGTTGCCGAGGTACGCGACCTCGGCGCTGAGCACGATCGTGAAGGAGACGTTCCCGCCGTTGGCGAAGCTCGGGTTGTTGCACGAGAAGCTCGACGAGCCTCCCACCGCCGGTACGCCGGTGCAGGTGAACCCGCCCGGGGTGCTGATGGACTGGAAGCGCAGGCTGCCGTTCATCGGCACATTGAGGGTGGCCGAGGCGGTGTCCGGTCCGGCGTTGGTGACGTTGACGGTGTAGGTGATGTTCCCGTCGGGGACGATGGGATCGGGCGAATCCGAGGCGGTCACGGCGAGATCGGCGTCCGGGGTCACGTAGGCGGTCGTTTCGGTCTCGGTGTTGTTGGCGTTGTTCGGGTCGGAGAGACTGCTGCTCGCGGTGAACGCGGTCTGCACGGTGGTGTCGCTGATCCCCAGCACTTCGTCATACGCGCGCAGGACCACGGTGAACGTCGACGATCCGCCGTTGGCGAAGGTCGGATTCGTGCACGAGAACACCGGTGCGGCATCGACCGCGGGTGGCGTGCAACTCCAGCCCGAGGGGACGGTCACCGACTGGAAGCGCAGCGAGTTGTTGTTGAAGACGCTGAACGATGCACTGGTCGCGGCGTCGGGTCCGTTGTTGGTGACGATCGCCGTGTAGGTGATGTCGCCGTCCGGGCCGACCGGGTCGGGGCTGTCCGTCACGGCGACGGCCATGTCCGCGTCCTGCGTCGAATAGCCGGTCACTTCCGTCTCGGTGTTGTTGGCGTTGGTGGCCTCGTTGCCCGTGCCGTTCACGCCGAAGACCTGACCCACCGTGCCGTCGTTCGCGCCGTTGAGTGAGAGGTCGGCGCGCAGGACGATGGTGAAGGTGGAGGAGTCGGTGGGGAAGCTGGCGCGCGTGCAGGTGAAGGTTGGGGTGGACCCGACCGCGGGAGAGGGACAGCTCCAGCCGGAGGGCACGACCATCGAGCGGAAGGTCAAGGTGCCGTTGTTGAAGAGATTGAAGTTCACGTTGGTGGCCGTGTCCGGTCCGGCGTTGGCCACGAGGACGGTGTAGGTGATGTCGCCGTCGGGTGCGACCGGATCGGGGGAATCGGTGACCGCCACGCTGAGGTCCACCTGGGGCGAGTCGTAGCTCGTCGTGACCGTGGCGCTGTTGTTCCCGTTGTTGGGATCGGCGGTCGTGCCCGAGGTCGAGAAGAAGGACGAGAAGGTACCGTCGGCGAAATTCAGCAGGGATGCGGGGACGGACGCGACGACCGTGAAGTTGGCGGTCGTTCCACTGGGGAACGAGGGGCTGGTGCAACTGAGATTGTTCCCGAGGGTGAAACAGGTGAATCCGGGCGTGGAGCTGCTCGCCGAAACGACCCCGAGGCTGCCGGAGATGTTCGCGTTCATTCCGCCGTTCACGGCCGGATCGGGACCGTTGTTCCTGATCGAGATCGAATACGTGACGTTGTTCCCCGGAATGACCGGATCGGGAGAGTCGGTGGCCGTGAGCAGTTGCTGGTCGGCCGACTGGGCGAAGCCCGACAGGGTGGTGAACAGGCAGAACGTGAACAACGCGCGACGCAGTCTCGCCATGAAGAAGTTCCTCTCTTTTCCTGTATCGCGCGAGACGGGCCGGAAGTCCCTCAGGAGGTCGGGGGAGGGCCATCACCCAGCACTCAGGACCCACTCGACACCCACTCGACAAGGACCCGACACGCCGGCGCCACCCACAGGAGCTAGAATGACCTTCGGTTTTCCCATCCATGTCCGAGGTCACCAGACTGCTCCATGATTGGAGCTCGGGGCGCAAAGAGGCGCGCGACGAGCTGCTGGGTCTCGTTTACGAGCCATTGCGGGCGATTGCGGAGCGCCATCTCTATCGGGAGCGCGAGGGTCACACCCTGGAGCCGACCGCGCTCGTCCACGAGCTCTATCTGAAGCTCGTCGACCAGCGGAGCGTGGCCTGGAACGACCGCGCCCACTTCTTCGCCGTGTCGGCGCAGGTCATGCGGCGCATCCTCGTCGACTACGCACGCCGACGCAACAGCGAGAAGCGCGGCGGCTCGCTGATTCCCGTGACCATCAGTGATGCGCTGGAAGTGGCCGCCACCACCAGCGTGGACATGGTGGCCATGGACGGGGCCCTCGAGAACCTCGAGAAGATCTATCCGCAGCAGGCCAAGATCGTGGAGCTGCGGTTTTACGCGGGGCTGACCATCGACGAGACCGCGGCCGTTCTCGGCGTCTCCCCGGCCACGATCAGCCGTGAGTGGACCATGGCGCGTGCGTGGCTGCGGCGGGCCATGCTGCCCATCGCTCGGCCATGACTGCGTTCTGGGATCAGGTTCGCGATCTGTTCCAGTCCGCGGCGGAGCAGCCGCCGGAGGCGCGACGGGAGTTGCTGGCGCGCGCCGACACACCCGTGCGCAGTGAAGTGGAGTCGCTGCTCGCGGCCCATGATGAACAGACGCCGTTCCTGGACCGGTCGGTGTGGGAGCTGATCGACGCGCAGCAGGGGGAGCGGCTGAGTGGAACGCTGATCGGCCCTTACCGCGTCACCCGGCAGCTCGGACATGGCGGCATGGGCACGGTCTTCCTGGCCGAGCGCGAGAGCGAGGAGTTCTCGCAGAGGGTGGCCATCAAGCTCGTGCGCGGCGGCGAGATGCTCGTGCAGCGCTTTCGCCAGGAGCGGCAGATCCTCGCGTCGCTCGAGCACCCCAATGTGGCCCGCCTCCTCGACGGCGGCACGACCGCGGACGGACTGCCGTATCTGGTCATGGAGTACGTCGAGGGCACGCCCATCGACGACTTCGCGCGCGCGCTGCCGGTTGCGGAGAAGCTGCGTCTCTTTCTGCAGCTCTGTGATGCGGTCCAGTACGCCCATCGCAGTCTGGTCATCCATCGCGATCTGAAACCGGCCAACGTATTGGTCACCGCGGACGGCGTCGTCAAGCTGCTCGACTTCGGCATCGCCAAGTTGCAGCGGGAAGCTCCGCCGTCGGATGCGCCCATCACGCGCCTCATGACGCCGCAATACGCCAGTCCCGAACAGCTTCTGGGCCGCGCCGTGACCACTAGCAGCGACGTCTACTCGCTGGGCGTGATCCTCTTCGAGTTGCTCACCGGCCGGAGGCCGTTCGACTCCGAGACACGCACCGCGGAGACCGAAGTGGCGCGGCCGAGCACGCGCTCGGGACTCAAGTCGCTGCGCGGCGATCTCGATACGATCGTGCTCGCGGCCATGGACGTGGATCCGGCGCGCCGCTACGGATCGGCCGAAAAGCTGGGCGACGATGTGCGGCGCTATCTCAGCGGACATCCGGTCGCGGCCCGTCCGGCGACCTTTACCTATCGCGCGAACAAGTTCGTCCGCCGCAACAAACTGGCGGTGGCCGCGGGCGTGGTGGTGGCGGCCGTGACGGCCATCGCTTTCGTGGCCACGCTGCATCAGAAGCGGATCGCCGAGCGTCGCTTCGACGAGGTGCGCTCGCTGGCGCGCTCGGTGGTCTTCGAGCTTCACGACGCCATCGCCCCGCTTCCCGGATCCACCCCCGCGCGCGAGCTGCTCGTGCGCAGGGCGCTGGTGTACCTCGATCGCCTGGGAGAGGAATCGGCCGACAATCCCACGCTGCGGATGGAGCTGGCCGGAGCCTATCTGAAGATCGGCGACGTCCAGGGTCTGCCCTATGCCCCGAACCTCGGCGACACCGCCGGGGCGGTGGTCAGCTATGGCAAGGCCTTGACGATGGCCACGGCCGTGGCCGCGGAGAATCCGGACAACCATGCCGCGCACGCGCTGCTGGCGGATGCGCAGGACCGCATGGGCTACGTGGAGCAGCGCGCGCTGCACTGGGCCTCCGCGATGGAGCGGCACGAGACCGCCCGCGCCATTCGCGAGTCCCTGCCCCGCGAGGCCACGCGTGACATCGCCCTGGCTCGGACCTGGACGGCCATCGGCGACTGCCGTTACATCGGGAAATCGCAGATCCCGGCCGCGGCCATGCAGGGGACGCCGCGTCAGGCCTACGAGTCCGCGCTGGCCATTCTGGCGAAGGTTCCGCGGGGTGCGAATGACCGCGATCTGTTGCGGGAGCAGGGCCGCGCGCACCAGCGGTTGGGCGGATATCACACGGGGGGCGGGCCGGAGCATGACATGCAGCGCTCCCTGCAGCACCACGCCGAGGCGTTGCGCGCTCTCGAGGAGCGCGCGCGGATCGATCCCGGCGATGCGGTGGCTCGGCGCAACTGGGCCGACCAGTTCGTCATGAAAGCCACGGCGCACAACATGATGGGGGACGGCGCAAACGCGCTCGAGGTGACCCGGCGCGGTTTGGAAGTCCTGGTCCCGCTCGCCGCCGCTGACCCGAAGAACGTGGAAGCGCAGCACGATCTGGCGTTCGCGTATGGAGAGCAGGGTCGTGCCCTGGCCAGTCTCCATCGCTTCTCCGACGCCGAACAGTCCTTCAACCAGGCCGTGGCCATTCACGAGCGACTGATCGCCGAAGACCCCTCCAACGCGGAGGACCGCCGCGACCTGAAGCGCGTGCGCGGCATGCTGCTGGCGGCCCGGCAGGGGAAGCCGGTAGAGTGAACCGTCTCTCTCGGCTTCGCGTCTGAAGTCATTCCGCTCGGTCAGGAACTTGGTCGAACTTCGGCGGCGTGGCCCTTCCCGCGGCCCTTTCCCCCTTGAAAGTTCCCGCCTCATGGTTCATCGTTCCGCGTTCTCGAAAATGCCCGTTCCCGATCGCTACCGTTCCTCGTTCTCGGCCTCCACACTCCAGACCATCGAGACCCACGCCGCGCGCTTCCGCGTGAGCGACGTCTTGTTTTTCCGGAGTGCGTACACCGCCGATGTCACGGAGAACGAGCGGCGGATGTTCCGGCCGCTGCTGGTGGTCAGCGGCGAGCGCTTCACGTTGTTCCGGTGCGGGTGCCAGGCCATGATGCCGGCGCACGATCTCTGCCGTCATCTCGCGGTGATGGTCTCGGAACTGAGCGGAACGGGCGGATCACCCGCGGTGAGGGTCTCGGAGTTGAGCGGAACCGGCGGACCACCCGCGGCGAGGGTCTCGGAGCTGGGAGGGACGAGCGGACAACTCGTGGCGGAGGCCTTCGAGCAGAGCGTCTGGCGGGCCATTGCCTTTGCGTCCTTCAGTGAAGGACGGGAGATCTACGAGGCCTCATTCGCGGATCCGCGGGAGCAGCTCCTGCGCAAGTACGCACTCACCGAACAGGAGCAGCAGCTCCTCAAGCGCGGCTCCGGATCGGCGCGACTGCTGTTCGAGTCGTCTGCGTGGTATCGCTGGAGCAAGGAGATGTTTCTTCGCGCCGAAGCCGGCGAGACCCGGGTGGAGTTTCGCGACGGCACGTTCCATCTGCGCGCGGGGGAGGGCGCTCCCATCGCTCTTCCCGCCGCCGCGGTCGAGCATGTGATCGCGTCCGCGCCGGAGATCCTGGTCCGGAGCGGGTTCGAGCTCGTCCCGCAGTCGTTGACGCCTTCTCTCCGCATCGAGATCACGCGCGCGCGGGCTCTGCGATTCACGCCGGTTCTTCTGGCCGGAGCCGTCGTTCACGACCGCCTGCAGCTTCCCCGCTTCGGCAAGTTCTTTCTGACCGGCAACCGCCTCTCCTCGGTCATCGCCTCGCCGCCCATGTTCGCGGAAAAGGCGGCCGGAGGACAGGTGGCGCTCTTCGAGGTCCGTCCGAGCGCCGGACTTCCTTACGAGCGCGAGAGCCTGGTTGGCGAGGAGGATGCGTACGCCTTCGTGGAGCGGCATCACGAAGAGCTGGCGCTGATGCCTGAAGCGCTGGCGCCGGACGAAGTGCGCAACGCACGTCCGGTGCGGCTGGAGGGGGACGTGATCTTCGACTTCGAGAGGCCGGACCCGGCCAGCTCGCGGAGACTCGAAGACGCGACGGCGCTGCTGGAAGTGACGATCACCTTCGATGCGCATGGCCATTCGTTGTCTGCCGCGGACCTGGCGCGCGCTCGCCGCGATGGCGTGCGCGCGCTCATCCGCGGGAACCTCTGGATCGACGCCACCGACCCGCAACTGGACTGGCTCGACGACGCCACGATCGGCCCCCGCGGCCATGTGCTGATCACCAAGCTGGAGTTGCTGCGCATCCGCGGCTCGCTCCGCGGCAAGGCCGTCTTCCGTGGCGACCCGGCGTGCGAGCGCGTCTTCCGGCTGTTCGACGAGATCCAGACCGACTCGGGCGCGCCGCCGGCGTCTTCCTGCGGACTCGAGCTCTATCCGTATCAGCAGACCGGCTATCAATGGCTCTGGCTCCTTCAACAGAACGGCTTCGGTGCTCTCCTGTGCGACGACATGGGTCTGGGCAAAACGCACCAGGCGCTCGCGCTGATCGCGGCGGTCTTGCATCAGGGGGCAGAGCGCACGTCTCAGGGCGCAGAGGTGCGGGATGACCAGGCTCCGGCTCGCACTTCTGCCGCCCGCGCCCAGCCCCCTGCGTCCTCGCACACGCCCTCGATCCTGGTGGTCTGTCCCACTTCCCTCATTCATCACTGGAGGGACAAGCTCGATACCTATCTGCCGAAGGCGCCGGTCACGCTCACGACGTACGGGCTGGTGCGCTCGCGCGTGGAGCAGTTTCGTCAGCGCCGCTGGGACCTGGTCGTGCTCGACGAGATGCAGATGATCAAGAACGCGGACACGGCCACGCATCACGCGCTGCGAGCCATCGAGAAACGCCTGACCGTGGGACTGACCGGCACTCCGGTGGAGAACCATGAGGGTGAGCTCAAGGCGCTGCTGGACTTCGTCGTGCCCGGCTATCTGCCCAAGGTCATCGGCGACCGGGCCACGCTGCAGCGACTGGTGCGGCCGTTCGTCTTGCGGAGAACGAAGGCTCAGGTGCTCACCCAGTTGCCGGCCAAGATCGTCGACAAGCGCTATTGCGAGCTGGGCAGCGAGCAGCGGGCCCTTTACGGGCGTGTGCTGGAGTCTCGCGGGAAGGCGTTGCGCGCGCAATTGCGCACCGGCGCCCCGGTTTCGTACGTGCACATCTTCGCGGCGTTGAATTACCTCAAGCAGATCTGCAATCACCCTGCATCCGCGGGCGGCGGGTTCGGCGGCGACGTTCCGTCCGGGAAGTGGGACCTGTTCGTCGAACTGCTGGACGAGTGCATGTCCAGCGGTCTCAAGGTGGTCGTCTTCAGCCAGTACCTGCCGATGCTGGATCTGATCGACAAGCACCTGGTGATGAACGACATCGGCCACGCCACGATCCGCGGCGGCACTCGGGACCGTGGCGAAGAGATCGCGCGTTTCCGTGACGACCCGGACTGCCGGGTCTTCACGGCCAGCCTGCGCGCGGGCGGTCTGGGGATCGACCTCACCAGCGCCTCGGTGGTCATTCACTACGACCGCTGGTGGAATCAGGCCCGTGAGGACCAGGCCACCGATCGGGTCCATCGCCTCGGGCAGAGCAAGGGCGTGCAGGTCCTCAAGCTCATCTCGCGCAACACCATCGAAGAGAAGATCGACGCACTCATCGAGAGCAAGGCCGCCCTGGCCACGGACCTCCTCCGTCCGGATGACCCGTCGCTCGTGAAGCAGTTCACGCGCGACGAGCTCGACGAGCTCCTGGCGGGTTAAGCGGCAGGGCCGCGTGAGAGAAAAGGGCCGCGGGCATCCTGCCCCGCCTCCGAGCGCCGCTCGAAATGCAGGCGCTCTGTGACCCGGGTCACAAGCGACCGCCGCAGGTGTCCCCATATTGCAGCCTACTCTTTCAGGATAGATGTCCGGACCGCGCTTCGGAGCCGGGCGTCATGTGGGAAGTCAATTCGAAACAACCGCGCGTTCTCGACGCGCCGGAGGA
Source organism: Acidobacteriota bacterium (assembly GCA_039932995.1). Classification (GTDB taxonomy): domain Bacteria; phylum Acidobacteriota; class Thermoanaerobaculia; order Gp7-AA8; family Gp7-AA8; genus QHVT01. The sequence goes on from JBDTOZ010000617.1 coordinate 9,726, forward strand.
CTTCATGCGTCAAGCTCTCGGGGCGATGATGATGCTCATCGCCGTCAACGCCATGGCCGGCTCGGTCAGCTCTCTCTCCCCAGCCTCGGTCAACGTCATGAGCGGCGAGTACTTCATCGCCGTCAATGGCAGTGGTCTCGGGCATCGGCTCATTTTCGATGGTCCCGCGGGACACTACGAGGTCGACACGACCTACACCGATCCCTCCGGCAACGTGACCGGCTGGATTCCCCAGGAAGTCATCAACACGTACGGGACCTACTCTCTCGTGGTCCAGGGCGGCACGGGCGATTCGGTGCCGGTGACTTTCCGCGTGCTCAAGCCGGGACGTCTCCCTCTGAATCTTCATCTGCCGGAGTTGCTGGTGGCCATCTCCAAGGGCCGGCTGGGAGCGGGAATCAAGTACGACGTGAGCTTCACCGGAGGAGACGAGGCCACGGCCACGATCAAGTGTGATCCGCCTTCCGGATTCACGTTTCCCTTCGGCAAGTCTCTGATCCGCTGCAGCGCCGCGGACCTCGAGGGCGGCCGCGCCGAGGGGGAGATCTCGGTGAACGTGTGGGACGCCACGCCGCCCGTGCTGTCGCTGCCGAAGTCCTTTGAGATCGCGGCGGACAGCCTGGAAGGTGCGTACGTGAAGTACGACGTCTCTGCCTCGGACGACATCGACGACGCACTGAAAGTGATCTGCCTGCCCGATTCGGGAAAGGTCTTCGTGCCTGGACGTACGACGGTGGCCTGCGAGACCGCGGACAGCTCGCTCAATCCGGCTTACGGCTCGTTCGAGGTCATGGTCCGTCCGAAGGATACGGGCAAGCTCGAATTGAAAGTGCCGGATGACTTCAAGGTCACGACCGACAACAAGGAAGGGGCGTTCGTCACGTACGAAGTGACGGCCTTCGGCAGCGCCGATCCTGATCCGGTCGTGACGTGCTCGCCTGAGTCGGGCTCGTTTTTCAAGATGGGCTCGAACAAAGTGATCTGCTCCGCCATCGATGACTTCGACCAGCGCGCCGAGAACGGCTTCACGGTCGACGTCGTCGAGGAATCGCTGCTACTGAAAGATGTGAACGCGGAAGCAAGCAGCCCCTCGGGCGCGGACGTCTCGTTCGATTCCAAGCCCGAAGGCTGGACGGCCGAGGTCACGTGCTCGCAGGAGTCGGGCTCGCTCTTCGCGATGGGAAACACGACGGTCGATTGCACGTCGAAGAATCCCCGCGGGCGGCTCGTGAAGGGCTCCTTCACCGTCACCGTTGCGGACACGATCGCGCCTCACATCGCCGGTGTGCGTTTCGTGCAAGGTCTCGCGGACGCGGACCAGAACGTGGCCGTGAACGTCGAAGTCGACGCCATCGACGCCGCGGATGCCATGCCCCGCTGCAGTGTCTCCGGCATCGAAGCGGGCAGCGCCCGCATCACGTCGGACCTGACTCTCTCCGGACGGACGAATGCCGACCTGCGCGTGCAGGTCTCCTGCGCCGACAGCGCCGGCAACCGCACCACCGAGACGTACCCCCTGCGCGTCGGCCCCGCCGGCCGCCATCGCGCCACAACGAACTAACCGAACCCAAAAGAGAGGGCCGCGGGCATCCCGCCCGCGGCCTTCGACGGAGCGCCTTGGCGCGATGGGCCATGTATGACGCGCGAAGGCGCGTCGAACAATCTAGCCCCGGGCTCGGCCCGGGGAAA
>JBDTOZ010000618.1:0-3609 GCA_039932995.1 Acidobacteriota bacterium
CGGAAAGCGGACGTAGGCGACCTGGTCCTGAACCACCCTTCGCTCGCCCTTGCACAGGAGCAACGCCACTTGTGTTTTGTCTTCGTTCCGGACGTAGCCGATGATGCCGTGACATCTGATCGTGAGAGTGAGTGCCATTTCTCTACCTCCTGTCGGTTCGACCACCGCCCGTGATCTGGAAGCCGCCCCAGTGGACGGGCGTCGCGTTTCGCGCATCGCTGCCATGGAGCATCAGTAACTGCGCCTCGCGTAAGGCGTCTGGTGCATCGAGCCCGTTCGCATAGTGACGGTGAAAGTCCGTCAGCAGCCTCTCCGCGGTGTCATCCTCGATGCGGGTGATGGTGCTGAGAACGGATGGAACTCCGGCGGCCATGAACGCGCGGGCGAGACTGAGCGGACCTTCACTGCGATAGCCTTTCCCCATGGCTGTGTTGCAGCCACCCAGCACGACGAGCTCGAGGTTCGACAAGTCGGCGGCCTCGATGTCCGCCACGGTGATTCTGCCCCGCGCGCCGATGAGGAGCGCGGAGTGCGCGGGTGCCCGCGGATCGACGACACTATGCCCGCCGAAATGAAAGATGTCGTAGGTACGCGCTTCCTGAAGCACGCTTCCGGCGTCGAGGTTCGAGGTGGAGAAAACGCGGCCCTTCGCATAAATCGCCGCGACCTGACGAGCTTCATCGAAGGTTCTGTCGAGGGGCGGAAGATCGCCGAAGCCCAAGGGACGCTCACGGCTCGCGACGATGAGGATCGAACGTGATTGCCCAGGTGGGACAGGGTGGCCACGAGGGGTGCTCTTGACGAGCATCGTTGCACTCGGGGAGATGGCGATGGGGTGGGACTCCACGAGATAGGAGCCGTCTGCAAGTCGCAGGGCCGGGAATGGCACTCCGGCCAGGACCTGGTCGGGGACGAAGACCAGCCGCCTACCGGACTCGCGTTCGACGGGGTCGACGACGAGGATGGCGCCCAGCCGGCGAAGCGTCTCCGCCGGAAGATCCTTCCCTGACGCGAACCGTGAACTGATCGTGTCGACGAGCGGACCCAGGATGGAAGGGCCCGCGTCGCTGTGGAACGCCCGCACGGATGCGCGCGTGACCACGAAGGTGACCAGCCCCTGGCCATGCACGGTGTGCGTCACCAGGGTGACGTTTTCGGGAAGCCGTGCGCGGATCTCTGCGAGGCTGAGAGGCCGCACGGCTCCGCCCGTGGCGCGATCCAGCAGTTCCCGCGAGCGCGCACGTTCCAGAAGGTCGAAGGCGTCGGCCAGGCGGCCGCGGCTCAACAGCAACAGGGCTAGGTCGACGAACGTGCCTTCCGCGGCATCAAAGTAGGAGATCCGCAAGGGCGCTTCGCGAACGAGCGCGCGCTGAGTCTCCAAGACCTCGATCGCGGACCGAAAATCGCGCTCGGCCGCGGCAGCGTCGGAGAGACGGAGGTACGCACGCCCTCGCTCGCGGAGGAGCTGGGCGATGAAGGCACGCATGGACAACGAACGGAATCGATCGATGGCCCCGGACAGGCTCTCTACTACTCTGCGATCGTCGAATCCGCGATACGCCAGCGCTTCGGCCGCACTGGCATCTGCTTCCATCCGCTCGCGCGTCGGCGCATCGGCGATGTGTGGCGCGAGACGCCGGACCTCCGCCAGATCCCTCGAGGCTTCGTCCCGCCGTCCTGCGCGACTGAGGGCTGCGCTGCGGGACACGAGGGCATCCGGCACACGCATCGGATCGCCGACGGCGCGGGCCGCCCGGACGAGACGGTCTTCAAAAACGACCGCCGATGCCGGACCGGAGGTCTCCCCGGTGAGCGTGGCAGCGACTTTCAGGATGCCTTGCAAGCGTCGCGGATCCTCGGCCCGAGTCACCAGGAGAAGAGCTCTGCGCACGTGTACGGCGGCGTGCTCGCTGTCGCCGAGGTAGATGTACGAGTCGGCCAGATTGATGTGTTGTGCGGCGCAATACTCCGCTTCGCCGAGCCGCTCATACCCGTCGAGGGCCTGGCGATAGAACCGGAGAGCCTCGCTGGCATTGGGCTGCGCGATCTGCATGAGACCGGCGAGCCAGTCCAGTCGCGCGAAGAGGGAAAGGTAACGAGAGCGCTGGTCACGATACTGATGACGGGCCGTCGCGATCAGCGCCTCGGCCGCCGGATGTTCATAACGCCGGTAGTGGGCGGTCACGACATTCGGGAGAACGACGGCACGGAACGCAGACGCGCCCGGCCCTGCCGACTGCAACGACTCCGAGTACAACCGCAGGGCTTCGGCGTGGTTGGAGACGTCCATGGCGTCGTTCGCCTTCCGGTAAGCGGCGTACGCCCGGGCGAGCGGGAATGCCGATCCGGCAGCGAGGGCGCGGTCGATCTCCCCGACCGCGTCTTCCAGCACCTTCTCGGCCAGGATGGGCCGTTGCGCAACGATCATTCGCGCAGAGCCGAGGGCGTGTTCCGCGGCCGTCTTGTCGCCGCGTAGAAGCGCCTCTCCCCACGTGGGCAGAAGCTCCAATTCAGCCATGCGCCTTGAGGCCAGCGGGTATCGGGCAATGAGGCCGTGTACCGCTGCAGCATCGCCGGCCCCGGCCGCCTTCAGCAGAATCGGCTGATCCCGTTTCCATGACGATGCGACGGATGGCTGACGAACCCTGGCGAGATGGGCGCGCGCTTCGGCCGCCCATGGAGAGTGAGCGTCGATTTTGAGGTACTGCTGCCATTCCTCGGCGGCAGCCTCGTCATCCGTGAGCTGTTCGAGGATCAGTGCGCGGTTGAACACCACCTCTGCCGAGGCACCGGCGCTACGCAGACTGTCCCATGCGTGACAGAAGTCGAGCAGGGAATCCGTCGCCACGCCGCGCATGTAGTACGCGGCTGACTGATCGATCGCAGGGCCACTCTGAAGATCCTTGATCGCGGTGTCCCATTCACCCAGAAGCAGTCGTGTGAGACCAGGATCCGACGGTCGCGCTTTGCTGAGCTCGGACAGCAATCGCAGGCTCGCGGAGCCCCTGGGCTCACGTGCGGCCGTCAATCTGAACGGTGCGTAAGGAGCCGGCAGAGAGAGGCGCGGTTCGATGACGCGGTAGCCGCTGGTATGAGAGAGGTCCGCGAGAATGTCCGCGGCCGACCGCGTTCCCGTCCATCCACGCGCGACCAGGAGAACGACGAGAAGGCTGCCCGCGGCCCCGCCGATGACCAGTCGCTGACTTCTCCTGGCGGCCATCCCGGCGAGACCTGCGGTGACCGTCACATCTTGAGGAGAGTGCCGCGACCCTGTTTTTTCCTGACGGCCCCACATCGTTTTCCGCCTCCGTAGCGTCGATCGGACAGCGTGCTCCGGCCCCCACAGGCGCTGGTGTGGTCACATTGGACTGGCTCGCGTCGAGTCGTCGAGTCGTCGAGTCGTCAAGTGGTCAAGTCGTCAAGTGGTCGAGTCGTCAGGTCGTCGAGTCGCCAAGTCGTCAAGTCGTCAAGTCGTCAAGTGGTCGAGTCGTCGAGTCGTCGAGTGGCCGAGTGGTCAAGTCGTCAAGTGGTCGAGTCGGCGCATGACCGAAGGTCGTCAGCTCCCGCAGAGCAGAAGGGCGGGCCTCGGTCCCCCTTCTCGAGTTCGTT
>JBDTOZ010000619.1:0-2884 GCA_039932995.1 Acidobacteriota bacterium
GGACTTTAGTCCACTGGGCACTCGCGAGGAGTGAGCCGTGAGCCGTGTGAGTTTCTGGCCATCGCCTGACCGAGGCCTCCCTTACAATGCCGCCGCATGCCGGTTGGGATTCGTACCGAGGGGTTGCGGAAGGTTTTCTCCGAGGTGGTGGCGCTCGATGGGTTGACCCTCGAGGTGCGACCGGGGGAGATCTTTGGGTTGCTGGGGCCCAACGGGGCGGGCAAGTCCACGACGGTGGGAGTGCTGACGACGCGGGTGCGGCCGACGGCGGGGCGGGCGTGGGTGGGCGACTTCGATGTCTGGAAGAACGGCATCGACGTGAAGCGACTCATCGGGGTCGTGCCGCAGCGGCCGAATCTCGATTTCTCGCTGACCGCGCGGGAGATCCTCACGTTTCACGGCGCCTACTTTGGGTTGTCGTCCCGCGAGCGGCAGAGTCGCGCGGACGCGTTGCTCGAGCAATTCAAGCTCACCGATCGTGCCAAGCAACGGCCGATCAACTTCTCGGGCGGGATGATGCAGCGCCTCTCCATCGCGCGGGCCATGATGCACGACCCCGAGGTGTTGTTTCTCGACGAGCCGAGCGCAGGGCTCGATCCGCAGACACGGCTGCTGCTCAGTGAGATGGTGCGCGGCTACAACGCGCGCGGCAAGACCATCCTCCTGACCACGCACAACATGGAGGAGGCGGATGGTCTCTGCCACCGCGTGGCCATCGTCGATCACGGCAGGGTCATCGCCCTCGGCACTCCGCAGGAACTGAAGGAGTCGATCCCGGGCGGATTCGTGGTGCGGCTCCAGCTCGCGTCCACGCCGGCGGGCCTGGCCGACGCGCTGCGTCAGCTCGATGGCGTGTCCGAGGTGCGCGATCAGGAGTCGCAGATCGACGTGTATGCCGACCGCGGCGGCGCACTCGTGCCGGCCGTCGTCTCGGCCGCGGCGGGAGCGGGAGCGACCATCCGCGATCTGCACATTTCCGAGCCGAGTCTCGAGAACCTTTTTCTGCACCACACGGGCCGGAGCCTCCGCGAATGAACTTCACCACCTTTCTGGCGATGCTGGCCCGCGACGCACACGTGGCCCGCCGCAACATCGTGCAGCTCGCGTTTCAGACACTCCTGCAGCCGATGATGTTCGTGTTCGTCTTCGGCCGTGTCATGACCACCAGCGGATTGATGTCGCCGCAATACAAGGCCCTGCTGCTGCCCGGCATCATCGCGCTGAGCATGATCATGAGCGGGACCTGGGCCGTGGCCATGCCGCTCATCTCCGAGTTCCAGTTCACCAAGGAGATCGAGGACCGCCTGCTGGCACCGATGAACATGGAGTGGCTGGCCATCGAGAAGGTGGTCTCGGGCATGATTCAGGCCCTGGTGGCCGGGCTCGTGGTCATTCCAACGGCCTGGCTGGTGATGGGTGGGACGTCGCTCAGCAGCGAGCACCTCGGCCTGTTCGTCCTGACGGCGCTGCTGGTGGCGGGACTCTCGGCGACGCTCGGGCTGGTGCTCGGTTGCAGCGTCGGCCAACAGCAGGTCGGTTTGATGTTCAGCATGGTCATGGCGCCGATGATCTTCTTCGGCTGCACGTACTACCCCTGGTCCGCGCTGGCGAAGTTCCCCATCCTCAAGCGCGTGGTGCTGATCAACCCTCTGGTCTACGCGAGCGAAGGGTTCCGCAGCTCACTGGTCCCGGACGCTCCACACCTCCCTCAACTGGCCATCCTCGGCGCGCTCATCGCGTTCGACGCCGCGTTCCTGGCGTTCGGCCTGCGGCAGTTTCGACGCAAGGCGCTCACATAAACCGGGCCGGTTCGCCGCAGGCGGCGCGAAATTTCGAGGGTTACCGTCCCGTACGTACGAGGAGGGTATACTGTACAGACCATGAAGAAGAATCTCACTCGCACCGGCAATAGCGTGGCCCTCGTTCTCGACAAGCCGCTGCTCGAACAGCTCGGTCTCGTCGAAGGTTCGGAGGTGGAGCTTTCCACGAACGGGGATGTGCTGGTGGTCACGCCCATTCGGGAGAGAGCCAGGAAACGCAAATTGAGCAAGATCATGGATGAGCTCGACGAGCAATACAGCGGGGTATTCCGGAGACTCGCCGAGTGATGGACCCTCTCTTCTTCACGCTCGAGGAGGTCCTTGCCATTCACGAAGACCGCATCCGAAAATATGGCGGAACCTCTGGAATTCGGGATCTGGGCCTGCTTCAGTCCGCCCTCGGAAACGTGGAGGCCACATTCGGCGGCGAGTTTCTGCATGAGACGCTGTTCGCCATGGCTGCCGCCTATTTGTATGGGATTTGCCAGAATCACCCTTTTCTCGACGGCAACAAGAGGACTGCACTGGCTTGCGCACTCGCGTTTCTTCGCTTGAATGACGTGAGAATCGGTTCAGCCGAGGACGAGCTCTACGATCTCGTCATGGGCGTGGCCGAAGGTCGCGTGAGTAAGGCGGCAGTGGCCGTGTTCTTCGAGCAGCACACGGCCTGAAGCTATCATCCGTTCCAGCATGCGAGCCCTTCTCGAAACCTTGCGCGAGGTCTGTGGACGCGCACCGTTGCGGGAGAAGGTGGTGGTCGTGCCTTCGCTGGCCATCGGGCATCAGATCGGGGATGCGCTGGCGCGGGGCGGGACGCCGTGGATCAACTTGCGGTTCGAGACCACGCGCACGATTGCCGACGCGGTGACGGGGTTTGCGTTGCAGGCCGAGGGGTGGAAGGTGCTGTCGCGTGCGCAGGCGCTGGCCGTCTTGGAGCGTGCTTGCGATTCCGCGCTGGATGGCTCTTCCTACTTTGCGGAGTTGGCGGGGAAGCCGGGGCTGTATCGCGCCATCCAGCGCTCCATCGACGATCTGCGGCATGCCGGACTGGAGACGCTCCCGGC
>JBDTOZ010000620.1:0-5902 GCA_039932995.1 Acidobacteriota bacterium
GTTTCATGCTGCGTTGGTGATCTTCCGTGAAGAGGGACCAACGTCGGATCGAATCAGTACGGAGTGGGGATTAGGACGGGTTGTCTTGCATGGCGGTAAACCGAGTGAAGCCGTGCAGCGATTGCGGGACGTGATCGCGCACTTCGAGACTATCGGCATGGTGAGCGATGCAGCGCTCGCCGGCGTGGATATGGCGGAAGCGTTGCTCGTGCTGGAGCGGTGGGATGAGATCGTGAAGGTGGCCGCGCATGCGTTCCGAGTGTTGAAGAAGGCAGGCCACCTAACCGGAGCGTTGACGGCGATGGCGTACCTGAAGGAAGCCGCTGCGAAGCGGCAGCTGACACCGGAAGTGCTGAAAGTCGTGCGTGAGTACCTGAGGCGCGTTGAGCGCGAGCCTGACCTGCTGTTTGCGCCGCCGCCGATGCCGCGATAACCGAACCCAATCAGCGGCAACCCTCGTTCGTGAGGGCGCCCTCCCAATCGTCGGCCACATGGCTGGCGCGGAGGGCTTATGCGAGGTGTATCGAGGTGGGCTTCGCGCGTCGCACCGCTTGCCGCGGTGCTTCTTGTTTTTAGTGCAGCGAGCGTGTGGGCTGATCAACCGCCAGCGCCGCCGACGGACCCGCCAGAAGCACGCGCGCAGCCGCCTGTGGGCGTCACGACGCAAGCGCGGGCGCAGCCGCCTGTCGGCATCGCACCGCCGTCGCCGCCCGACGTGACGGAGCAGGCGCGCGTGAGCCCGCCTGTCGGCGTGCAGTCACGGGTGCAGCCGCCTGCCGGCGGGACGTGGACGGACATGATCCTGCTCTGGTTGCAGTCGCGGATCAGCATGCCGAACGGGTAGCGGGCACGCTGGTAACTGACCTTGCTTGCCGGTGGGCGAAAGCCCACCGCACGCCCGACGTGTGACAATTTGAGCGGGGCTTAAGAAATGCGACGCGAAATCGCATCCCGATGGCCTTCCTTGCGGTAGGAAAGACCCGCGCCGCGTCACCCCTCTTATGACTGCGGCGATGATTGAACCGGCAACCCGCTCCATAAGCAGACCAGCCGACTCCCTCTTGCTAGATTCGGTGCATCCGTGTGGGTGTGCCCGGTGATGGGAGAGGGCCAGCGGTACTCCCTGCGACACAGCGAGTGTGTACGAATCATCGCCGCGGTCACGAGCGAATGCAGCATATGGCGATGCGTCGGAAGAAGAAACAGCGGAAGTTCACACACTGGCACCGGCAGGGCTTGGACCGTGCGGTACAACACTTCCTGAGTGAATGCTATCGGAAGAAGAAGCCGGCGCGGGCGAAGGACTTCGCGCGATCGCTGGACCTGACGCCGGAGTACGTCAGTTGGTTGGGCGCGAACATGCTGGGCGAACCGCTGCATCAGTTCCTGCGCAAGAAGCAGGTGGTGTACGCGTCGCGGCTACTGCGTAGGACGCCGCTTTCGGTCGAAGAGATCGCGGCGCGCAGCGGGTTCGGAACGCGATCGACGATGCATCGGTGGTTCTTGAAGGTGTACGGGATTGGACCAGCGGCGTTTCGGGAGCGCAAGAAATGAGACTGCCGCGAGAATCTCTGGCGGACGTGCTGCTGGCCTTAGAGCCGGGTGGCGAGCGGCCATGCTGGCATGGACAAGGATCGCTTCCGTTGTCAGTGCGGATCAGCGAAAGGCTCGGCGACATGCTGACCGCGGCGAGCGAGCTTCGCGTGGAGTTGGAACGGAAAGAGGCGGCGCCGCTCGCGTGGATCGTGCCGGAAATCGACGGCGTGATCGAGCGCATCGACAACCTTCTGCAGCGGCTGGCTTCGTGATGCGACACAGACCGAACGCAGTACTGCTCCCCTTCTCCGACGTTGACTCGGATGAGAGTCTGCAACCGAGTAGTGACTACTTCTGGATGTTGCAGGCGCGAATCCTCGAGGAGAACACGCGCGCGAGCTGGCGATCGTTCCGCGGCGGCTACGCAAACATGGCGGCGTTCTATCGCGAAGATGAACCGGACGAGCCGATCGCGCCACCGCCACGGCGCAAGCTGCGCCCGGTGGCGTGATCAGCGGAGAACCTGGCCGCGTGAAGGAAGCCGCAGCGTGAACGGTATGCTCTGGCAGATGACGTGGAGCACGGAGTTGCGCCCTCCAGGCGCATTGAAAGAGCGAGGCCACCGCGTCACCTACCGAGCAGTATCGTAACCGTGAAGGGAAGCCGCGCATGGAGCCGCACGGCTCCCCTCTTAGTCACGTGGTGAGGTTGTGGTGCACTTCGTTGATGAGAGCGAGCGCGCGGTCGATGTTCTCGCGGACCTTCTTGCTGCGCGCACGTTTGCGAGCTTGCTGCAATTCGGCGATGGCGCATGCGAGTGCTTCGGCGTTTTCCATCGGTCGTCCTTCAGGACTGCAGCCGGATCCCCGCGGCTTCGATCTTGCCGAAGACCCAATCGGGAAGGCAAAGGTCGGTCTTGTCGGCGCGGCAGTTGGAGTGACAGATGATCGTGGCGACCTGGAAGCAACGCGGGAAGTCGAAGGTGGTCGAGGGGTAGTAGAAAACGGGATCGATGCTGTGACGTTGGCAGACGTCGAGCGTCAGTGCGATCCCGGCATCGACCTGGGCCTCGTCGAGTTGTGCGAAGTAGCTGAAGCCGCGCCAGTCGTAGTTGATGAAGGGACCGGTGTAGATGGTGTTCGGCGTGTTCATGCCGAAGGCGTACAGGCGGTCGCCGTCGAGGTCGAGCGCGAGCTCGCTCGCAAACTCGATCGCGACGGATTGTTTGTCGTAGCGGCCGGCGGTGCCTTTCAGACCGAGATGAAAAATCCAGCCGGAATCATCGAAGGTCTTGTAGACCGTGCCGTCGCGATCGACGAGCCACGGCGCGCCGACGCGATCAGCGCTTAGGTTCCAGCCGTCGATCGAGGTTGTTGCCTTGCCCGGCCGGCCGGAGACGGGAGTGTGAAGCGTGCGGCCAGCGGTGCCGTGCCAGACGACAAACTTTTTCGCGGTCAAATCGGCGAACCACTGGCCGCGCTTGAGCGGATACGGGTTGATGTTCATCGACATTTCTCCGAAGTGGTGGAGCGCGCGCGAACGCGCGCCCCACCGGTCAACTACGTGGATGGATTACCGAACGCGGCCGGCCTTGAAGGGCCGCTCGTTCTGGTTCTCCTCGGTGAGCGAGCGTGCGGCGCGGCGACGGCGGCGGACCGGCCGAACGAAGCCCGGCGTGGTCTCGACCGTCGTTGTCGCCGGCCGCTGTTTGGCTTCGCACACGGAGATGAATCTGCCGGTGCGAGCGTCGCGGCCGATTTTGCGTTTGTGCATCGCGTCCTCCTCAGAGGTCCTTCCCCGCCTTGAACTCGGCGGTGACTTCCGGAGCGACGACGGCCAGCGCGTCGAGCGCCTGCGTGAACATCACGATGGCGGCGCGCCAGGTGGACGGGATGAGCGGGAGCGAGCCAAGGACCGCGAACAGCGGCTTGATGCCGCGGAAAATCTTCAGCACGCGCTGCAGACGGCCGACCGGCGTCTCCTGGATGAGCGTGTTCTCCTGCTCCATCTCCTTCTGGAGATTGCGCAGGCTCGCATCGACGGAGCGCTTGCTGGTCTTGATGTGCGTCTCGGACGACTCTTTGGGGTTGAGCTCTTTCGGGTTGGTGCTCATGGAATGGTTCTCCTTTCGAGAGAAAGTCAGTGATGGTTGAAGTGAAGGAAAGGAGGTCAGCGCGTCGGCCGGCGACGCTTCGGGAGCGTCCGTGCGGCGATGACGGCGGCGCGCTGGCGCGGCTTCTTGATGGGGATGTGCTGAGACGCACACCCGACGTGGAGGACGAACAGGCCCACGGCCGACCAAGCCTCGGCGATGATCCGTTGCACGCGCCCGCCGTTGCCGTAGAGCTCCCCGGCAATATCGACGGTGGCCTGAACGAAGTCGGCGAAGTCTGCTTCGGGACGGAGGCGGTCCGTGAGCGCGACGTACCAGACCCGCCCCAGCACGTCCCACGTGTTGCCGCCGAGCGCGATCGCAGCGCGGTAGAACGCGTGGTTGAGAATGCCGGAGTTGATGTGGACGCCGCCGTTGTCTTCGGTGGTTTCGATGTAGTCGTGCATGTGCGAGGGCTGCGGGTCTTTGCCCAGGACGGGATCGTCGTAGGCGGTGCCCGGTGCAGCCATCGAACGCACGGCGACGCCGTTTACGGCGGGGCCGAAGATTTCCGCGCCGATGAGCCAGTCGGACTCGCTCGGTGACTGGCCAAGCGTGTACTGCTTGACCATGATCCCGAACGCGTCGGAAAGATGCTCGTTCAGCGCGCCGGTCTGACCGTGATAGCCGAGAGCCGCGGCGAACTGCGTGAGACCGTGCGTAAGCTCATGGGCGATCACATCGACGGACGCGGTGAAGCGCGAGAAGATACGTCCGTCGGCGTGGCCGTAGACCATCTGACGGCCGTTCCAGAGCGCGTTCTCGAAGGACTCGCCGTAGTGCACGGTGGAGTCGAGACGCATTCCCCTGCCATCGATGGAGGATCGCCGAAAGACGTTGGCGAAAAAATCGTACGTCGAACCGCTGCCGTCGTAGGCCTCGTTGACCTCGACATCCGTACCGCGCGACTTGTGCTCGCTCAACACGAGTTTGCCGGGCAGACGGACGGTGTGGTCAGCGGTGTAGACGTTGCGACGTTTCCGCGTTGAGACGGCCGTGGCCGTAACTGCGGTGGGTCGTTGGAGAAGCGTTGCGGCGCGACCCGTGGCGAGCTCGCGCATGTGCTCGAGCGTCGCGCGGGCGGTGCCGCTTGCTTCATTTGAGGTGTGCTCGGCAACCCGCGTCAGGATGTGAGGCGGGATGACGCCGCAGACATACTTCTGAGGTATGTTCGCCATGACACTGTTGCTCCTTTGCTCTTAGCCGACAGGGGGGTTCGTGTCCGACCGGGGTCGCGTCTAACCACGCGGCCCCGAGTCGTCACGAGTCCATCCTTCCGGTTCGTTGCCGGGGAGCAGGCGTGGCGTCGGGACGCCGATGCCGGGGGCCGCAGTCGTCTTGCGCAACGCCAGAGGCGTCTTGGGACGGCCGCGGCGGCCGAGATCGCGTTTCATGTTGGCGACGAGCGAAGCGATGGTGGCGCTGTTCGGATCACGCGCAAGGCCTTTCGCCACGTCGTACGTCAACAGCGAGTCGGTGGCGAGTTTCGCTTTGCGCGAGTCCATCGTGTACTTCAAGTTCTTCGCGAAAGCGTCCACCTTGTCACGGACCGGGCGGAACGCTTCGAGGAACTGGAGCGTGTCGTGCGCGGCGTTCACGTCGAGCTTCTGGATCGCCTGAAGTTCGGGAACCTGTTCGACGGCCGCGGTGACGGTGGCCAGGAACTCGTTCGGAACGTTGAGGCGAGAGCGAACGAGATTCGCAGTGGAGACGTGGATGGCCTCCAGCTTCGGAATGATCTGCGCGATCTCGTCGAGCGCGGACATGAACTCTGCGGCGACTTGCTGGTAGTGCGTGACGGTCGGCGTGGGGGTGCCGACCGGCGGTGTGGTTGTGCCGTCGCCCGGTTCTGCAGCGGCGGCGGTGGCGGCTCTTGTGGTAGCCATACGCCTGTCCTTTTCCCACCGAGCCGCACGCCACGCGCGGGCGGCACGGTGACTCGCGATACCGGCCACGTTTCGGCCGAAACGAGGCGGGCGATAGTTGCTGCAGCAACTGAGTAGCGGTCTGGACCTGCGCCTAAGATACGTTACATCTGTCAACTTGGTTCGTTACCAAATTGTAACGAGGGTCAATTATTTGTCCCCCGCGTTGATTCTTAAAGACTTAAGTTTAGGCCATTTATCCGTCTTTTATGGTGTTTTAGCATACACCTCAAGCGGGTGATTGGGATTAGAAGTGAGACACATCAGGACAGAAAAACGAAACTGTGGC